>DATCFX010000832.1:0-8185 GCA_036509275.1 Pirellulales bacterium
CGGCTTGCTATCCACTTGCTCGCGCAGTTTGTCCCAAGCCAATTGGAACGTCGCGCAGTACACATAGTTCCGGCCTGGAACGATCGGGCCGTCGCAATGCGGCAGGATATCCGTTCGCGGCAATTTTGCGGCCGCCACGAGCGGAGTCGAGGGCTCGGGCCGGCCTCGGCTACAACCCGCGCCGTGGATCAACATCGTCAAGCACACGAAACTCGTTGCCATGCGCATAGGGCTTGCTCCCTGATAACGCGATGCCCGCCTGGATGCGCCTATTATCCCACGCTGTGCCGACCCCGATAGCCCTTTCCTTCCGCGACCGTTGGCCGTCTTTCAATAGCTCCAATCCACAACCGGAAAGCCGAAGAGGAACACTCATTTGCACTAATTCCCGCTAATTCATTAGTGCAGATTAGCGTTCCCGAATCGAATGCCCCGAATTGGAGCGACCATCAATGCCTTTGCAACAGTTCGTCGTTCGCGACCCAGATCGCGAGATACGGGGCGCTGGCGTTTTTCTGTTTCAGATAAACCAGAAAGGCTCGGTTGAACACGAAAAATCGGCTATCCACGGGCACCTCTGACTTCATATGCATCTCCGACCGCGATTCCAGCCTCGCGCCTTGCTGGTCCAAATAAAACCGAATGCCCTGACGAGCCTGGCCGATCAAGAGACCTCGCATCGCCTGATTCTCAAAGCCGCGCTTCGTCAGTTCCGGGTAATCGCGCTCGACGCCCAATGATATGAAGGGAACCGTTAAAAAATCACTTTCGCGCGGCAGGCCGGCCTCATCCCCCGAACTCTTTTCGCCGCTCGCCTTGATCCGTTGTTCGACTGCCTCGAGCGTAGCGGCCATCGTCTCTTCGGGCTTGATTTTCGCCAGAATCAGGTCATCGTGCTCGGAAGTCGTGTTCAATCGCACGATAAAATCGTCGTAGCCGCGATAATCCAGGATCGTGACCTGCTTCCGCAAGGCTCGGTCCTTGGCCTTGTGGGAATTAAATGTTGCTTTAAAAGCGGCCACCTCGATGCCGCCCGGCGCGCCGAAGGTCATTGTCGGCGCCAGCTCGAATTCCTCTGCAAACGGCAAGTCCCGCGCAAGATAGCTGTAAATGTATTCGACCGCGTCGGATGGCGGTTCGGGCACGTCGAGCGTGGCATGCGGAAAACGATCGGCCATCGCTGCGCGGATTTTGCCGACAATGCCTTGGTCCGTCCTGCCAGCCATCGCCAGGTAACTCTCCGGCGGAAGATGGAAGCTATCCGAATGATGCTCGTTCAGCCGCGTGGCCATATCCGGGCTGCCGGCCAACAGTACCGGCTTGCCGCCCACCTGCTCGCGCAGTTTGTCCCAAGCCAATTGAAACGTGGCACAATACACGTAGTTCCGGCCTGGAACGATCGGGCCGTCGCAATGCGGCAGAATATCCGTTTCGGGCAATTTTGCAGCGGCCACGAGCGGAGTCGACGGCTCGGGCCGGCCTCGACTACAACCCGCGCCGGAGACCAGCATCGTCAAGCACACCAAAAAAATCGCCATGCGCATGCGGCTTGCTCCTTCGTCACGCCCAGCCCCTTCGCCCCATCTGGATTCGCCTATTGTCCCAAGTTGCGCCGGCGCCGAAAGGACTTTCGGCCGCGACCATCGGCCGAGCGTGGGCGGCTGAATAATCGGGGGAAAATGCTGGGCGTTGAACCCACACGGTTTCTGCTTCGCTTTTTTCCGTAGCCCAGCCCTTCGAGGGCCGGAAATTGTCGGTCACGTCCAAGGTCCGCCCTCTTTTTCCGACGCGGCCAAAGGCCGCGTCGGAAAAAGAGGGGCAGCGCGCGATGCTCCCGGAGCCCCAGCCCTAAAGGGACTGGGCTACGGAAAACTCACCCCATCGGCTGATCCTGGCGGGCCAAAAACCGTGCTTCCGGCGAGCAAATCCGGGCGGTTTCGGATATCATCAAGCAGGTCCTCGCTTGGCCAGTCAAGCGGCGATCCCGCCTCATACAAAACCCAACCGCACGCCATGCGCAACTCAGCACGAGCCGACTGCCAGCGCTGCTCCTGTTTCGGCTTTGTGCTGGTGGTTTGGCTGCTGCCCCCGGCGGCTTTGGAAGCCGCCACGCCCTCCACGCCGCAAGCCGCTGCCGCGATCTTCTTCGAAAAGGAAGTCCGGCCGTTGCTGGCCGAGCGGTGTTTCAAGTGCCACGGCGAGAACAAGCAAAGCGGCGAACTGCGCCTCGATAGCCGCGCGTCGATCCTGGCCGGCGGCGACTCCGGGCCGGCCATTGTGCCGGGCAAGCCGGGCGAAAGCCTGCTGGTCGAAGCCATTCGCTATGAATCGCTCGAAATGCCCCCCAAGGGCAAACTCAGCGATGCGCAAGTCGCCATCCTCACGCGCTGGGTCCAACTCGGCGCGCCGTGGCCAGGAGAACTGTCGCCTGGCAACGGGGGCCGCCCGGCTCGTCCACAAGACAAAATCACGGACGAAGATCGCCGCTGGTGGGCCTTTCAGCCGGTGCGCAACGTCACACCGCCGCCCGCCGCCGATTCCTGGATCCGCAACGATCTCGATCGGTTCATCTTCGACAAACTCCGTCACGCGGGCCTGACGCCGGCTCCCGAGGCCTCGCGCGCCGTGCTCATTCGCCGGGCCTTTTTCGATCTCTGGGGTCTGCCGCCCTCGCCCGAGCAGGTCGACGCGTTTGTCCACGATCCGGCCGCCGACGCGTACGAGCGGCTGATCGACCGCCTGCTCGACGCGCCGCAGTATGGCCAACGGTCGGCCCGGCATTGGCTCGACCTGGTGCGCTATGCCGACAGCGACGGTTATCGCATCGATGACTACCGGCCGCTGGCCTGGCGCTACCGCGATTACGTCATCGCCGCTTTCAATGCCGACAAGCCTTATGATCGGTTCGTGCAAGACCAGCTTGCCGGCGACGAGCTTTTTCCGGGCGATCCCGATGCGCTGGTGGCGACCGGTTATCTGCGACACTGGATTTACGAATACAACAGCCGCGACGTGCGCGGCCAGTGGCAGATCATCCTCAACGACATCACGGACACGACCGGCGATGTGTTCCTGGGGCTGGGGCTGCAATGTGCCCGCTGCCACGATCACAAATTCGACCCGCTCTTGCAGCGAGATTATTTCCGCTTGCAGGCCTTTTTCGCGCCGCTGTTGCCGCGTGACGACCTGGTGGCCGCCAGCGCCCAGCAGCAAGCCGCACGCGCGCGGCAAGCGGCGGCTTGGGAAGCCCAGACGGCCGACCTGCGCCGGCAGCTTGCCGAGCTCGAGGCTCCCTACCGGCTGAAGGCAACCGAGGACGCGATCACCAAATTTCCCGCGGACATCCAGGCCATGCTGCGCAAGCCGGTGGCCGAGCGTTTGCCGCTGGAGCAGCAACTGGCCGAGCTGGCCTATCGGCAGGTGACGTACGAGTTTGGCCGGTTGGATCGCAAATTCAAAGGCGAGCGCAAGGAGCAGATCCTGGCGCTGCGTCGCAAGCTGGCCCAGTTCGATAAGCTGCGGCCGCCGCCGTTGCCGCTGGCCATTTGCGTCACCGACGTCGGCCCGCTGGCTCCGGATTTGTCGATTCCCAAGAAGGGCAACACACCGATCGAGCCGGGCTTTGTCACGATCCTCGATCCCGAGCCGGCCCGCATCGAGCCGCTACCGGCAGCGCCGAATTCCACCGGCCGCCGCGCGGCGCTGGCCCGTTGGCTGACGCAGCCGCAGAATCCGCTCACCGGCCGCGTGATCGTCAACCGCGTGTGGCAGGACCACTTTGGCCACGGCCTGGCGGCCAATGCCAGCGACTTTGGCCGGCTGGGCGAGCCGCCGTCGCATCCAGAGTTGCTGGACTGGCTGGCGGCGAAGTTTATCCGCGACGGCTGGAGCTTCAAGCGTTTGCACAAGTTGATCCTGACTTCGGCCACGTATCGCCAAAGCGCCGACCACCCGGCGCCGCGCGTCGCTCAGCTCCGCGATCCCGACAATCGGCTGCTGTGGCGTGGCGGCGTGCGGCGGCTCGAGGCCGAGCAGATTCGCGACGCACTGTTCGCGGCTTCGGGCGAGTTGGATCTCACGGCCGGCGGACCCGGCGTGCCCGGCGACCAGCCGCGGCGGGCAATTTATTGCCGCATCATGCGCAACACGCGCGATCCGCTGTTGGACGTGTTCGACGCGCCCTACTGGTTTAACAGTGCTTCGTCGCGCGACACGACCACCACGCCGGTGCAATCGCTGCTGCTGGTGAATAGTCAGTGGATGCTGCACCGGGCCCAGGCCTTTGCCCGGCGGCTGCGGCGCGAAGAACCGTCGAACCGGCAGCGCATCGTCGAGCGTGCGTATCAGCTTGCGTTTGGCCGTGCGCCCACGGCCGGCGAGCTACGCGCGGCCGAGCAATTTCTCGACGCGCAGCTGCGGCGCATCCGGCCCGAGACCGCCGGTTCGGCCCAGGCGAAGTTCATGGTGGGCAAGATCCCTTATCGCGACGGCCAGGCCGCCGTGTGCGATCCCGACGGACCGCAGCGCGCTTTTCAAGTGCCGCCCGCCGAGCCGCTCCCACCGGGCGATTTCACCGTCGAAGCCTTTGTCCTGCCACGCTCGATTTATCCCACCGGCGAAGTGCGGACCATCGCCGCCACGTGGGATGGCAACTCGCGCCGGGCCGGCTGGCTGTTCGGCATCACGGGCAAGGGCTCGCGCCGCAAACCACAGACACTGGTGCTGCAAGTCTATGGCGACAAGCTGGGTGGCACGTTCGGCGAGGAGGCCATTTTCTCCGATCAGCATATTCAACTCGACAAGCCTTACTACCTGGCGGCGGCCGTGCGGCTGGCGGCGGAGGGTCCCGGCAGCGTCACGTTCTACGTCAAGGATCTGTCGAACGACGACGAGCCGCTGCTGGTGGCCAAAGTGCCGCATGCGATTACGGGCGGCTTGAGCGGCCGCCAGTCGCTGGGCATCGGCAGCCGGAGCCTGGCCCACCGCGGCTTTTTTGACGGCTTGATCGACGACGTACGGCTGTCCGATGCCGCGCTGGGCGTCGACCAACTGCTGTTCACCAACGAGGCGACCAACCGCCACACGCTGGGCTATTGGCAGTTCGAGCCGAAGCCTGGCGTGTTCGAAGACTCCAGCGGCCATGCCTTGCAGATCCTGCCGGCCGAAACCGCCGGCCCCGCTCAAGTGAACCTGGACGAAGCCGCGCTGACCGATTTCTGCCACGCCCTACTCAACGCCAGCGAATTTTTATATGTCGAATAAGCATCGACGCATGCAATCCGTGACGCCTTCGCACGATCCGCGCTGCGGGCGCATCGAGCCGGCGTTCACGCGCCGCGAGTGGTTGTCGCGCTCGGGCGCCGGCTTCGGCGCCTTGGCTTTGCAGTATCTGCTCAGCAGGGATCTTGCCACAGCCGCCGCGGGCACGTCCGAGTCTCCACTGGCTGCCAGGCCACCGCACGTCCGCGCCCGGGCCAAGAGTTGCATCTTTTTGTTTATGGAGGGCGGGCCGAGCCATCTGGATCTGTTCGATCCCAAGCCGCTATTGAACAAACTGGCCGGTCAGCCACTGCCGGACAGCTTTGGCAGCGTGATTACGGCGATGGGCGAATCGCGCTCGCCGCTGATGCGCTGTCCCCGGACCTGGAAGCAGCATGGGCAGAGCGGCACGTGGGTCTCCGACTGGTTGCCGCATACGGCCGAGTTGGTCGATCATCTGGCCGTCGTGCGATCGTGCGTTGCCGACGGCATCAACCATTCGGCCGGCGTCTGCCAGATGAACACCGGCTCGATCCTCGGCGGCCGCCCCTCGCTGGGCGCCTGGGCCACCTATGGCCTGGGAACCGAGAACACCGATCTGCCCGCCTTTGTCGTCATGCAGGACGGCAGTTCGCAGGTGGTCAACGGGCCGCGGAATTGGAGTGCCGGCTTCATGCCCGCCGTGTACCAGGGCATCCGCATCCAAGGCGGCAAAGAGCCGATTCCCAATCTCAGCACGCCCGAGGGCATCGTCGAAGCCCAGCAGCGGGCCAAGCTCGACTATCTGCACCAGCTCAATGCCGCCTATGCCGCCGAGCATCCCGAACAAACCGAGTTGGCGGCGCGGCTCACCAGCTACGAGTTGGCCTTCCGCATGCAGGCCGAAGCGCCGGCCGTGGTCGATCTGGCGCACGAGACCGACGCCACGCGCAAGCTGTACGGCATCGATCAGAAGGAAACCGCCGAAATGGGCCGGCTCTGCCTGCTGTCGCGGCGCTTCGTCGAGCGCGGCGTGCGCTTCGTGCAGGTCTATCACGGCGCCGGCAGCAAGTGGGATGCGCACAGCAAGCTGGAACAAAACCACGGCAAGCTCTGCCGCTCGATGGATCGGCCCGTCGCGGGCTTGCTGCGCGATCTGCTCTCGCGCGGACTTCTGGACGAAACGCTGGTGGTCTGGGGCGGCGAGTTCGGCCGGACGCCGATGAGCGAAAAGGGCGACGGCCGCGACCACAATCCCACCGGCTTTTGCATGTGGATGGCCGGCGGCGGTGTGAAAGGCGGCCAGGTGATCGGCGCGACCGACGAACTCGGCCTGCGGGCCGTCGAGGACCGGATGCACGTTCACGATCTGCACGCCACGATCCTGCACCTGCTCGGCCTGGACCACATGCAGCTTGTCTATCGCTACAAAGGCCGGCCCGAGCGGCCCACGCTCAACGAAGGCGCCCCCAACCTGCGGCTGCTGGGTTGAGCCTCCGCTATGGCGATCGATCCAAGCGCGAAGCCGGCCATCTTCATTACCGGCACGTCCACCGGCATCGGCGCCGCCTGTGCCGTCGAGTTGGCCGGCAGCGGCTACCGCGTGTTTGCCGGCGTGCGCCAGCCGGCCGACGGCGAGCGTTTGCAGGGGCTGACCCTGGACGAACTGACGCCCGTGCTGGTCGACGTTACTGATGAGCAAACCGTGCGTGCCGCGGTCGAAACGATTGAGGCCGCAGTCGGCGCCGCCGGACTGGCCGGCCTGGTGAACAACGCGGGCATCGTCGTGGCCGGCCCGCTCGAGCTGCTGCCGACCAGCGAATTGCGCCGGCAGCTCGAAGTGAATGTGTTGGGAACGCACGCCGTGACCCGGGCCGTGTTGCCGCTGGTGCGCCGCGCTCGCGGACGGATCGTGATGATGGGTTCGATTAGCGGCCTGATCGCGCCACCCTACATCGGCGCTTATGCGGCCTCGAAATATGCCTTGGAAGCCATGACCGACGCGCTGCGCGTGGAGCTGTCACGCTGGCGCATCCGCGTCTCGATCATCGAGCCGGACGCCGTGGCCACGCCGATCTGGGACAAGTTCGACCGCTCGATCACCGCACTGGGGGCCGATGCCGATCCGCAAATCCAGCAACTCTACGCAGCCGAAATCGAGCACATGCGGCGAGCCGGCCTGCAACTCGGCAAGACCGGCGTTCCCACTTCCAGAGTCGTCCGCGCCGTGCTCCACGCCCTCTCCGCTCGCTGGCCAAAAACCCGCTACCCGATCGGCTGGCGTCCCTGGCTGGCCTTCGGCGGCGCGCGCCACGTGCCGCCGGGTGTCCTGGACTGGATCCTCCGCAAAAGCATGGGCTTGCCGTGAGGCGCGTGCCGATTTCTCATCGAGCCGTGCTAACGAAACAGTGCCCAACCGCAGAGCAGGCCGGCGGCGAAGAGCGACAATGGCCACAGGAAGTGCGGTTTTTGCCGGCTGCGGCGCACTGATTCCAGCGATACTTCGAGTTGCTGGATGCGGTCTTCGGCTCCGCGGGCGATGCCGTCGGCCAGGCGCAGCATGTCCATGACCATGCGCGGATCCAACTGAACGGCCGCGGCGAACGTATCCGAATCGAGCCGGTTAGAACGGCTGGCAGAGCACGCGTCGTTTTGAGCAGCAGGCGCGGGAGCCGGGCTTTCAATCTGGCTGCGACTCGGCTTCAGCTTTACGGAGATCTCTGCGGCGGGACCGCACGTGGCGTCCCTAGCGGATACCGCCTCCTCACGCCCAGCGGTTGCGTCTACCGCCGCCGGCAACGATTGCCGCGTGCTGCGGTCGGCGGCCCTGCGCTCGACGATGCCCCTCATCTTAGAGCGCCTAACAAAACTGGGATTTTGACGACGTGTCTGCAAGCAATGCTTGCCCAATATCTGGTGGGAAACAATCGTGGGAGCGCTGAATCGA
>DATCFX010000833.1:0-5740 GCA_036509275.1 Pirellulales bacterium
GTGAGTCCGCCGAGATGTTGGCCCGGCTCGATGATCACGACGGTCTTGCCCATCCGCGCCGCTTGCAGCGCCGCCGCGATTCCGCTGGAAGTACCGCCGTAGATCACGATGTCATAGTCATCGGCGGCGACCACGCCGGCCGCAGTGCCAATCAGCAATGCGACCGCCAAAAAAATTCGAAGCATGAATGAACCCTCGCGCTCGGTTATCAGTGCCAGAACCAGCAAGGTTACCAGCCGGCCAACGCCCGGGCGAGCCTGCATTGCGCGAAAAAAACGGCAGCCGCCGTCGCCCGGCCACCGGTCCGCGGCCAGGGCAATGGTCGAAAAGCCATCTTGCCCACCCGGCCGCAATCGTGAGAATGCGAGTGACCTTTCGGGCTGCAAGACGCGCCGGCGTTGTGGGCGGCACGTGCAGCCGCTGGCCGCTCGATTAGCCAGCGCACTCGGGCATTCAACGAGAACGACGATCCAACATGCACGAAGAGTTTGTTAATTCGATCATCCATGCCTGCGGGCTGGTGTTGGCACTGGTGGGCGGCGCGTGGCTGCTGACCGCGGCGTCGCATGGCGACCGCTGGTGCCTGGCCGGCTGCGCGGTTTTCGCGGCGAGTATGATCGCCGTGTACGCGGCGTCGACCCTGTCGCACGGCGTGCAGACGATCCACCTCCGCCGGCGCATGCGCACTCTGGACCAGGCGTTCATCTACCTGATGATCGCCGGCACGTACACGCCGTTTGGTTTCACGTATCTCCGCGGCGGCAACTGGTGGATCCTGACCACCGCGATGTGGCTCGTGGCGTGGGCAGGCTTTATATCGAAGGTATGGTTTGGCCACCGCGTCGATGCCTCTACGAGTTGGTCTTACGTGCTGTTGGGCTGGCTGCCGATGATCGCCGTGGAGCCGCTGCTCAACACCGTGCCGGCCGGAGCGCTGGGATGGATGCTGGCCGGCGGGCTGTGCTACACCATCGGCACCGTGTTTCTGACGCTTGACACCCGCGTCAAGTATTTTCATGCCGTTTGGCATCTCCTGGTGATCGCCGGCAGCGTCTGCCATTTTCTGGCGATCTATTGGTACATCGCCCGGGCGGCGGGGGTCACGCCATGACAGGTCATTTCCTTACCGAGATCTACAAGAGCTTTTTGGGTCGCGCCGAGTACGATCCCGACGACGATTCTTTTGACGGAGAAATCCTGGGCATTCGAGACGTCATCACTTTTTCGAGCAAGACGCGCAAGGGCCTGCAGAAGGCGTTCCAGGAATCGGTGGACGATTATCTGGCCTGGTGCAAAAGTCGCGGCAAAGAGCCGAACAGGCCGTTCTCCGGCAATTTCCTCATTCGCGCGACACTCGATTTGCACCGGGGTCTGAACACGCGTGCTGCCGCGGAAGGCAAGAGCCTCAACGCCTTCGTCGTCGAGCATCTGCAAACGCTGGCCAGGATTCCCGAGCGCAAAGGCCGGCGGCAAGCGGTGTAGGCGGGCGGCCAATTGCCATTCACCTTCGCGCGGCCCACTCCTCGTGTTCGGGCGAATTCAAGCCTTGGTTCAAGGTGGCCATTGCGCTGGCCATGTCGCCGCGCAGCAAGGCCGGCTGGTCGAGCCATAGCCCGGGAAACTCGCGGCTGCGCAAGATGCCGTTGGCGTCGGCCGTCAGACGCTGATATTCGCCCGCTTCGAGCCGAAACCAATCGACTTCGCCGTCCAGCACGCGCCAGACCAGATACTCGGGCACAGCGTGCCGCAGGTAGAGCCTCAGCTTAGAGTGCAGATCGCGGCTGACGCTGCTGGCGGCCACTTCGGCGACCAGTTCCGGCGACCCTTCCAAGTATTGTTTCTCGGGCTCGACCCGCGAGCGGCCTCCGGCGGCCAGCCGCAGCAGCGAGTCGGGCTGCACTTCGTTGAGCATATCCAGCCGCAACGTTGCATTGCCGGCACATTGCACGCCGGGAGTATGGGCCGCGTACATTCCCAACAGGCCCGTCAGGCGAGCATCGGCTTCGGCATGCAGGATTCCGACCGGTGAGCCCACGTAAACGACGCCGTCGATGAGTTCGGCCTTTTTCAGCCAGGGCATTGCCTCGTAGCGGCGCTCGAATTCGGGCCGGGCGAGGCAATCGCCAGTTTCCAGGGGCGGCACGATGGTGACCGGAGCCTCGCCCGTCTGAGATGTTTGAGCGTTGATCGACATGTTTTGCCCGCTGGGGGGATGCGACTCCGTTATCTTACTCGATCCGCGCAGCGGTTACAGCCGGCGTTTCGGCAGGCGCGCTCGCCATCTCCCGTACCGCCCCGTCAGCTGCCTTTGGCGATGCGGACTTGCTGGCGGTAGGCAGCCTGCGTGGCCTCGGCGCCGTACTTGCGCTCCAGCCGGCGAATGCCGAAGTGGTAGCGGGCCACGCGATTGAAATGATCGAGGAAGGCGACGTTCAGCGTGGCGGCCGTCACCGCGCCGATCACCGGAATGCTTTGGGCCATCAGCTTCTCGGTCACGGCCAGATTGAACCGGGCCGCGATCTTTGCAATCAGGTTCACTAGCGCCGGCGCGGTGCCGCGATGGATCATGTCCAGCAACTCTTGCGTGGTGGCGCGGGCCGCGACTTTGGCCGCCTGCGCCACGGCCTCTTGCATGCCGATGCGGGTCGTGAGGTACGTGCTCTCCAGGCCGTCGCCCTGCGGCGGCGGACCGCCGAAACCGAACACGGTCAGGCATTGCAGCCGGACTTCCGCATCGCCCAGGTCCTCGCCGAACTCGCGGGCAATCGAAGCGATCGAGCGCAGCATGACCGTCGTCGTCACCGGCAACTCGACCGGCAGCCCGGCAATGCCGAAGAAGCCGCCCGGCAGACCCGTCATGGCCACGGACAGGTTGTGCCAGAAACTGGTGCTGGTGCCGAGCTGGTGCAGTTGTTCGGGCGTGGAGACCACGGGCTCTGCCTTAGCGGCCTCGGGCAGCGTGTACACAGCCAAGGCTAAAGCCCGACTGAGAGCGGAGGTGACCGTGCTGGCTACCAGGTCCGGGGCAACTTTATCGACCAGGCTCACGACAGCTTCCAGCGGACGGCCGATAGCGCCGGCTAGCCGCATCAGCAGGCTCGGCCGCTCGAGATACGCGGCAGCCTCGGCGAGCCATTGCACTTCGTCGCGCGAAAGAGTTTGATCGGGCTGCATTTCGTTCCTTGACTTCCAACGGACGTGCTCACCGCCCGGCGTGAGGTGCCGCCATGGCCGGAGACTGTGCGCCCTGGAATCGAGTTACCCAGTCCACGACCCGCCAATCCATCCAACGTCGGTCCGGAAGCAATCCCGCCCGGGCGATAAAGCCCAAATGTCCACCCGCGGCGGTCGTCTCCCACTGCACGCAGGAGGGCAGGTCGAGATCCCGAGGGTCGTCGTGATCGACCAGCGGATCGTCGGCGGCCTTGAGCACCAGGCACGGTAGCCGCACGTGCGGCAGAAACCGCCCGGCGCTGGCCTGGTGATAGTAGTTGTCGGCCGTGCCAAAACCGCAGGCCGGGCCGGTGAACAGATCATCGAACTCGTACACGCTGCGCGGACGTCTGGCCAGCGCGCTCAATCCGCTGTCGGGCCGCGCCCGTCGATGCCGGCGCAATTGGCTCACTAGCAGCGACAGGAAATGGCGGTTGTACACCCGATTGCCCGGCTCGGACATCCGCCGCGAGCAATGCAGCAAATCCAGGGGCGGGCAAACCGCCACCGCACTGTCGATTTCGCCAGTCTCACGAGGGTTGCCAGGTTCCAGCGTCAGTTCGCCCAACAGCTTGATGATCATTCCGGCGCCCAGCGAAAAGCCGACCAGCGTGACGGGCGAGCCGGGACACAACCGCGCGATGAACTCGACGGCGGCCGCCAGATCGTCCGATCGGCCACCGTGGAACGGATGCCGGGCCAGGCCAAAGCCCGCGCCAAAGCCGCGCATATCCATCCGAAATGTACGCAACGCATGCTGGTTGAGCTTCGAGGCGATCCGCGACATGTAGCCGCTTTGGTGCGAGCCGCCCAGCCCGTGGATCAAGAGCACTACGCGGCTGCCCGGCCGCCAGCCGCTGGGCGTGTCGTCGTGCAGGACCAGTTGATCGCCGTCGGCCATGTGTATGTAGCGGGGCGTGGCCCGGTAGGCCGGTTTCGAGCCGGGGAGATACACGCCGGCCAGCGTTTGGGCATGCGGATTCGTCAGCAGCGGGTGCGGCTGAAAGTCGGGAAACCGCACGCGATCAATCTTATGCACGCCGCGCGAAACTCTGCCAAGCACCGTAGGCATACGACTCTCAAGGGATCCACGATTCTTTCCGCGCAAGGCCGCCAACGAATTGGTATCATTGCCGGCAAGTGAAAATGCGTAAAGCCCAGCCACCTTCGGCGCCAGCAACTCTCGACCGGCGCCAGCAACTCTCGACGCCAGCACCGCTCCGGAGGTCCGATAGCATGCCGGAATCTTCTGCACTCTGGTCTCGCTTTCCGCTGCCGTTGCGCGTGGTACTGCTCGCGGCGCTGTGCTGTTGCGGACCGGCGGCCCAGGCGGCCGACGATGAGTTTCCGCCGGAGCTCACGGAACTGACACCCTACGAGCACAATCCTGTGTTCATGGCCGAGGCCGCGGGCTCCTGGGACGCGAAAATTCGCGAGCGCGGCTGGATCCTGCACGAGGGCGACACGTATTACCTGTGGTACACCGGCTATGATGGCTCGCGCGAGGGCATTCGCCGCTTGGGTCTGGCCACCTCGCCCGACGGCATCCGCTGGAAGCGTGCAGGCACCGGGCCACTGGACGCGACGCATTGGATCGAAGACATGATGGTCGTCAAATCGGGCGCCACCTATTACATGGCAGCCGAAGGCGTCGACGACATTGCCCAACTGCTCACCAGTCAGGATCGCGTACACTGGACGCGGCAGGGTTCGCTCGACGTGCGGCTGACTTCCCGGCAGCCGATTTCCGCCGGCCCGCGCGGCACGCCCACGCTGTGGAAGCAGGGCGACACCTGGTATTTGTTCTACGAACGCGGCGACCTGGGCGTCTGGTTGGCCACGTCCGCCGATGCCCGCGTCTGGACAAATGTCTCGGACGCCCCGGTGCTGGGCCTCGGCTCCCAACCGCATGACCGCTACATGGTGGCCATGAACCAGGTGATTCGGCACGCCGGCCGATACTACGCCCTGTATCACTCGAAAGGCGGACGCCTTCAGCCCTGGGTCAGCAACCTGGCCATGTCCACCGACCTGGTACACTGGAAGAAATATCCGCGCAATCCGCTGCTGGCCGACAACCAATCGAGCGCGATTTACGTGTACGATGGCGATCGCTACCGGCTGTATGTGATGCACGACCAGGTGCGGCTGTATTTTTCTCGCCAGAAGAGCACGCCATGACAATCGTCGATGCCGAGGACCAGTCTCCCGCCGCCGAGCAGCCGGCAAGTCCGCCCAAGCCCAGCCTGGGCGACGTCGACGCGCGGGCTTACGAGCTAATGCTGCTCAAGGGCTTGTCGCAGCGCTTCGGCAGCGTGGATGCGGCGATGGCCGAGATCGCACGGCTCTCGGCCGTGCTCACGTTGCCCAAGGGCACGGTCCACGTCATCAGCGACATCCACGGCGAAGACAAAAAGCTGCGACACGTAATCAATAATGCCTCCGGCACGCTCCGCCCGCTGGTCGAGCGGCTATTTGCGGACCGCATGGACGAGCGCGCGTTCCAGGATTTTCTGACGCTCACGTT
>DATCFX010000834.1:0-8733 GCA_036509275.1 Pirellulales bacterium
GTGCGGATGCGGCTCTTGGAAGCCATCGCCCAGCAGGATGCGGCGGCCCCCGATGCGGCGGCCAGTCGCGTCTAATTAGAGTTGCACGCGGCCGATGAATCGGCAGCCCACCTGGTAGAGCGCCGGTTCGTCGTCGGGCGAGAGGCGCTTGGTGTGTACGACGCCGGCCGTGAGATAGATGACCCGATTGGCCGTAGCCAGCGCCACGACCAGGCGGTCGTATCGCGGCCACTCGGTCGCGAAATACGCAATCCCGGTTGTCGACAGATCGTTGCACTGGACCGGCCGCAGCATTTCCCTGGGAGGCAGGCTGCCGTTGATGTACGGGGCCATCGCCTGCACGGTGGGAAAATTGTTGCGTGACTTGCGGCGACGCTCGTCAGCCGACTCGGCCGCCGGCTCGATGGCCGTCTGCGAGAGCATCTGGAAAAAGGCGGCGTCTTGTGCTTCGATGCCGGACATACCGTTCCAAATCTGGGTGCAAAATCGCCCCCGGTGTGCTCGCGCCTGCCGACGCGTGTAGCCGGCAGGGGGCACACACTGAAAAAAGCTAGCCCACGTTCCGCGCCCGGGCAAATTGCCGCACGCGGCACGCAGCGGTTATGCCGCCTTTGACGGCGGTCGACTTGCCGCCGTCGTGCTCATCGCACCGGCGCCGCTTGGTAGGGCGGCGACAGCATACGGCCTGCTACTTTGGCGGAGCGCGGCGCCGCGTCGGCTTTAGGCGTTGAGCTTGACCGTCGGCGTGTCGGCGACGTTGACCCAGACGTGAACGTGCGGCTTGCCGCGGAAGTACCAGACAAACGACGGCCCTTCCAGACGCCAGCAGTCCCAGACCTGGTCGTTGCCGATGTCGCCTTGGCGATAGAAGGCCAGGGCACAGGCGTCGAGCCCGCCTTGGGCCTTGAGACACTTGACCACTTCATCCCGATCCGACTGCCGGTACGGCTCGATCAGCTTGGCGAGCACCTTTTGCAGTTGCTCCTTCTGGTCGCGCGCCAATTCGGTGACCGGGATGCCCGGCAAGGCGCTGGGCCCGCGGAAGCCGACGTTTTCTTCTCGCGGCAACTTCTCGACCATCGCCAGCTTACGCTGCTTGCCGTCGAGCATGGTATACACCTTGTTGGCCTCGAGGGCCTGCGGCCAGAAGACGTTGCCGGGATGGTCGGAGGGCTCGTCAGAGCCGTCAGCCGCGTGGCCGTAAAAGATCGGGCCGCCAAAGGCCACGTGATCCGAAGAGTTGCCGTCGCAGCGCAGCGTCATGTGCCGGCCGGTCATCACGAACTCGAACTTGCCGTCGCCGGGCTGGCCAAAGATGGCGATGTTCTGCTCTTCGCCGAAGCCGCCGGCGTCGTCATCCAGTTGCTGGTCGATCCGTGGCTGCCAGTCGGGCTGGATAATGCCCTCGAAAATGCCGCGAATGATGTCGCGCTGGTCGGCGGTGAAAAACTTGCTGTTGATTTCCGGCTCCGTGATATGCCAGTTGTTGGCGACGCGCGTCCGCAGCAGGCCCATCTTGGGATGTACGTAGTCCCAGGCGAAGCAGACTTGCTTCTTCTGGGCGTCGGTCAGGGCGGAGTAGAGCGTGCCGACCAGCGATTCGGGATTTTTGCCGGCCACGCCCTTGGCGACGGCCGAGCCGGTCTCTTTGGCCACGGCCCAATTCGGCCAGGCCGACGCGGTCAAAGCCACGGCGCCGCCGGCCACCAGAAAGTCGCGGCGCGAAACGGCCGACTCGCTTCGTTCACAATCCGGGCAGCGCTCGTTGGGCGTCGACATGGGCAAGCTCCTCTGTACGAATAAGCAATGGGCGAATAAGCAATGGGCGAAAAAGTCGGACGAATGTTCGGTCGGCAACTCAAGCGTCCATTAGACCCGCGCCCCCGCCGGCAAGCAAGCAAATGCGAGCGGGCGGCGCCGAACGGGGATCGCGAGGAGCTGGGTGCCCTGCCCACGCCGCGTGGGCATGTGGGATCACGGCCAGCTCCAAGGAGCATGCCCACGAAGCGTGGCACCCGCGCTTGGGCACGGCACCCGGCAGATGCGGGCACGCAGCCCGCCCCTTACCGCCGCTTCTGGCAGGCAGGGCAGAAAAACGTCGAGCGCTGGGCCTGCACGATGCGCATGATGTCGGCACCGCAGGCGCGGCAACTCTGGCCGGCGCGATCGTAAACGGCGTGATGCTGCTGGTATTCGCCCGCCTGGTTCAAGGCGTTGCGATACGTGCCGTCGGACAGCGTCGAGCCTTCGTAGCGGATTGCCGTTTCCAGGATGCTCAGCACGGCGGCGTGCAGCCGCGTCCAATCCTTGGCGGCCAGCGCGCGACACGGCCGCTGGGGATGAATCGCGGCCAGGTGCAGAATCTCGGATGCGTACAAGTTGCCGATGCCGGCCACGGCCTTTTGATCGAGCAGGGCCACCTTGATCGGCCGGGTGCTGGCGGCCAGCCGCACGCGCAAATCGTCGCGGGAGATGGCCAGGGCGTCGGGACCCAAGCGGCCGTCGGCAAAATGTTGCTGGAACTCGTCGGCCGCGAACAGCCGTAGCGAGCCCAGGCCGCGGCGGTCCCAGAACAGCAGCTCGCCCGGTCCGGTCTTGCGGCGCGGCTCGAAGACGATCCGCAGCCGTAGATGTTCCTGCGTGGGCGGCTCGGCCAGCAGCACCAGTCCGGTCATGCGTGGTTCGAGCACGAGGCGATCGGCCGAATCGAAGACCAGCACCACGCGTTTGCCGATGCGATCAATTTGCTCGATCCGCCGCCCCAACAAGCGCCGCCGCAGCGTGGGCCACGCCGGCCGCACGCCGATAGGCCGCAACCGGCACGCCGGCCGCTGCACGTCCGCCACCTGCAGCCCCACGACCGAGGCTATGCCGCGCCGCATGGTCTCGACTTCGGGCAACTCCGGCATATCGGCGTTTCGCTCCATCCCCATGCTGTCGCTCACAACTACCGCCCTCATTTTCTCGCAAACGCCGCCGAATGCAAACGGCTAGCAGTTTGGCGACAGCGTGTGCGGGAGTCGCGTCGAGCGGACGAACATCTGCCAGCGTCGCGAGCTTACGCGTAGGGGATCCCTACGATTGTCCCGCGGCGCATCCAGGACCGTTCGCCGCTACGCAGAGGCAGGCTGATGCCACCCGTTGCCATGGCAGCAGCATGCCGGGCCGCCGGCCGCGAGCGATTGTGCGGCCGTTCGCCCGCCCAGGTTCAAGCTAGCGAATCGCTTTCGATCGGTCCTGAACCCAGCCTTGTGTTGACACTTTTGGAACGACTCTAGAGAATCCCCCGTTTGCTGAAGGACCGTCTGGATCGAGCGAGCCCGGGCTCAAGATGCACCGCGTCAAACCCAGCCATGCTATCAACGCACCACGGCCGCTGCTGGCCTGGCTGGGGTGGATTGCGCTGGTGTGGATTGCGCCCGTGTGCATTGGGCCGGTGACGTGCGCCCAGGCGGACGACGCTCTGGGGCCTGTGGTCGGCGGGACGCAAGCCACCGCGCCGCAATTGCAGCCTGCGGATGAATCGATTTCGCCCGGCGCCCAACTGCCGGGGCAGGGCGGGTCCGCGTACGGCACGTCGATCCGGCCGCCGGACGAGATGATCGCCGAGCCGGGTCCCGGGTCGGAAACCGGAGTTGATTTGCCGAGTAATTCTGCGCATGCCGAGCGGCCCCACAGCCGCATCTGGAACTTGTTTCCACTGGGCATGATTCCCTACGTGGGGCCGCGGACTCCGGACGAGATGAAGCATCGCGGCGTCTGGGGACCGATCGACTCCGGCGGTTGGCGCGGCCAGCCGTTCGCGATCAGCGGTTTTGCCGGCGTCACCGATGGCGGGCCGATCATGCACGGCCACGTCGATGAGCGGCCGAGTGCTTACGAAGGGCTCAATTTCTCCTGGGATTACGACCATTACTGGGGATTCGAGAAGCGGCTCGGCTTCGGTGAGTTGAACCTGACCAACGGCAACCATCAGCCGCTCTCGACCGGTGGCAGCATCACCGGCGAATATCGGTTCATGTATTATCCGCTGGGGAATTCTCGCTGGCGTCCGTTTCTCACGGCCGGCCTGGGCTGGACCGATTTCTATTTCCACGACGACCAGAACATGCAGCATATCGATACGGTGTTCACGGTTCCGTTCGGCGCGGGCTTGAAGTATCTGTACACCGATCGCATTGCCTTCCGCGCCGACCTGATCGACGAATTCACCGTCGGCTATGGCGCGGTGTCCACGTTCCATTACGTGGCCTTGACCTTCGGCCTCGAGGTCCGCTACGGCAAGCGCTTGCTGCACATGCCTTGGCATCGCAAAGACGGCTCGTAGGCCGCAAAACGCAGACGCCGGGCTTCAGGCCAGCAAATCCTTGACCACGCGGCCGTGGACGTCGGTCAGGCGGTAGTCGCGGCCTTGAAAGCGATACGTCAGCCGCTCGTGGTCGAAGCCCAGCAGGTGCAGCAGCGTGGCGTTCAGATCGTGGACGTGAACCGGGTCGCGGGCGATGTTGAAGCCCAGGTCGTCGGTCTCGCCGTGGACGTGGCCGCGTTTGATGCCGCCGCCGGCCAGCCACACGCTGAAGCTGCGGTTGTGATGGTCGCGGCCGTCGGCGACGCCTTTGCCGTCGTTGTCCCCCTGGACCATCGGCGTGCGGCCGAATTCGCCGCCCCAAATCACGAGCGTCTCGTCCAGCAGGCCGCGCTGCTTCAGATCGGTGACCAACGCGGCGCTGGCCTGGTCCGTGTCGCGGGCGTTCTGCTTGATCGCTTTGGTTAGGTTGCCGTGCTGGTCCCAGGCTTCGTGGAACAACTGCACGAACCGCACGCCGCGCTCGATCAGCCGCCGCGTGAGCAGGCAATTGCGGGCGTAGCCCGGCTTATTGACGTCCGTGATGCCGTACATCTCGAGCACGCGTTGCGGCTCGTCCGAAAGATCGATCAGCTCGGGCGCACTGGTTTGCAGGCGATAGGCCATTTCGTAGGCATGGATGCGGGCCTCGATCTCCGGGTCGCCCGCCTGGGTTTCGGCCAGGCCGTTGAGCCGCTTGAGCAGGTCGAGCGACGCGCGCTGCGCGGCGGCGTCGATGCCTTTGGGATTCGACAGATACAGCACGGGGTCGCCGCTGCTGCGCAGCGGCACGCCGCCATAGACCGTGGGCAGGAAGCCGCAGCCGTAGTTGCTCGCGCCGCCGCTGGTTCCCTTGGCGCTGATCAGCACCACGTAGCCCGGCAGATCGTCGTTTTCGCTGCCCAAGCCATACAGCGACCAGGCGCCGAAGCTCGGCCGGCCGAATTGCTGCGAGCCGGTGTTCATGAGGATCTGCGCCGGAGCGTGATTCACGGCGTCGGTGTGCATCGAGCGGACCAGGCAGATGTCGTCTGCGATGCCGCCGAGATGCGGCAACAGCTCGCCCAGCTCCATCCCGGATTGGCCATAGCGACGGAATCCATACTTTGGCCCCAGCAGCGCCGAGTTCGGCTTGATGAAGGCGGCCCGATAGCCCTTGAGCAACTCGGCCGGGGGCACTTGTCCGTTGTGTTTGGCCAATTCGGGCTTGTAATCGAACAACTCTAGATGGCTCGGCGCACCGGCCTGGAACATGTAAACGACGTGTTTGGCTTTGGCCGGAAAATGCGGCTGCTTCGTGGCCAGCGGACTGGCGGCGGGCTCGCGGGCGGCACTCCGGGCATCGCGCGCGAGTAGGGCATTCAGCGCCAGCGTGCCCAGCCCGATGCCGCAGTCGCGCAGAAACCAGCGGCGCGTCAGTTGTCCCAGGCGCTCGTCCAGCAGGGTGGCATCCATGGTCGGCAATCAATTCTTGGTAATGGTTTCGTCCAAGTTCAACAGCACGCGTCCCAGCAGGGTCCAGGCGGCGATGTCGTTGGGCGTGGCGTCGGCGGGCAGATCATCGAGTCGCGTCAGCGGCGAAAAAGCCACGTCGTTGGCCTTCAGTTCGCGGCTGCGCAAGCGGCGGAGGTTCGTCGAAAGCTGCGCGAGGATCGCGTCGCGCTCGGCCTGGATCGGCTGGCGGCTGGTGCAAAGCTGGAAGGCATAGTCGACTCGCTGGGAGTCAGACGAGCCCCCTTCGCGCAGCACGCGCAGGGCCAGCGATTGGGCCGCCTCGACAAAGACCGGCTCGTTCAAGCTGGTCAACGCCGCCAAGGGCGTATTGGACCGCACGCGACGGGCGCAGGCGAAATCGCCGTTGGGAGCGTCGAACGCGCTCATCACCGGGTCGGGCATCGAGCGCTTGCGGAAGACGTACAGACTGCGGCGATAGCGCTGCGCATCGGTGGGGGGATTCCAATAGTCCGGCTTGAAGTAGTTGAACTCCAGCACGCTCGCCGGCACCGGCGGAAACACGCTCGGGCCGCCGAGTTGCTGATGGATCAAGCCCGACGCGGCCAGCGCCACGTCGCGCAGCGCTTCGGCATCGACGCGGAATCGCGGCCCACGCGCCAGAAACTGATTGCGCGGATCGCGCTGGAGCAAGGCCGGCGTGACGCGCGACGATTGCTGATAGGTGGCGCTGGCGAGGATCGTGCGCACCAGGTGTTTTTGGCTCCAGCCGTGCTCCATAAAATCCACGGCCAGCCAATCGAGAATCTCGCGATACTCGGGCTCCGGCGCGCGCGTGCCGAAATCTTCGGCCGTTTCGACCAGTCCCACGCCGAACAGGTTCTGCCAGACGCGGTTCACGGCCACGCGCGCCGCCAGCGGCGAGCGCCGATCGGCCAGCCAGCGGGCCAGCGACAGCCGATCCGGCTTGGCGCCGGCCGGCCACGCGTGGAGCGAAGCTGGCGTATGCGGCCGGATGGTTTGTTTCGGCTGATCCCAGGCACCGCGATCGAGCAGATGCGTCTCGCGCGAGCGATCGGAATCACGCGCGGCCACGCACAGCACGGATGTTTGCGCGACGGGGTAGTCAAGCCATAGCTTTTCGATCTGCGCGTTGAACTTCGCGCAGTCTTGGCGGCTGCGGCGCCAGGCCGAAAAGATCGCGTCCTGCTGCTGAGGTGTCCGCTTGTCGGCGGGTGTCTGGATGGCCAGCACGGCGGCGTAGTCGATGGGCGGTACGCTGGGCGCGGGACCTTGGGTCGTGCTGAAGCGGCAGCGGCCGAGCATCACGTTGCCGCGGCCGTTGCTCATATCGCCGTGCTCGTAGCGCAGCAGGATTTTGAACTGCGTGCCGGCTGGGAGATCGAGCGGTTTTTCGAACTGCACCACCGCTACGCCTTCCTGGTTGCGGCGGCCCAAGCCCCGATCGGCTCGCCAGGCGGTGAGATGGTCGCCGTCGATCATCCACTCGACCGGGCCGCGCGTGCGCTTGTGCTGCGGATCGAACGGGGCCTTCCACTCGTCTTCGAGCGGAGCCGCGTGCTCGGAAAAATCGGCCGTGGCATGGGCCAGTTTCAGCGGCTCCCAGTTTTTCGCTCCCGGCCGACGCGTTGTGACGACCATCTCGGTGATCGCCCAGGTGCCGTAGCGGCTACGGCCGGGACCACCAAAGGGAAGGTCGCGATCGCACAGGGCCTCGAGCCGCAGGCCGGTGACGCCTTGCAGGCCGGCTTCGGCGATGACGAAGATGTCCCCCTTGGTCGTCGGATGCCCCAGCGTCATGATCGACAAATCGGCGTCCTGCGTCGGATGATTCAGCCCGCTGGTGCTGCCCAACTCGGTGGCCACGAGCGGCGTCCACTCGAACTGCTGCCGCCGGACGTCGGACTCCCAAGCGGCGAGTTGTGATTGCCATTTGGGGTGGCTGGCTTTCAAACGCTTCTCGACGGCCCGCACGTCGGCTTGCAGTTTCGAGATCTTCGCCCGCTGCGGAGGCGTATAGACCCACGACTGTGCTTCGCAGGTGTCGTTCAAGAAGGCGAACATGCCGTAGTATTCGTCGTGCGTGATCGGATCGAATTTGTGCGAGTGGCATTGTGCGCATTGGATCGACAAGCCCAACACCGCCTTGCCCAGGCAGTCCATGCGGTCGATGATTCCCTCGACCCGAAACTGCTCGGGGACAATCGCCCCCTCTTCGTTGACCATGCCGTTGCGCAGAAAGCCGGTGGCGATGATCTGCTCCTGCGTGGCGCCCGGCAGCAGGTCGCCGGCGATCTGCTCGATGACAAACCGGTCGTACGGCATGTCGCGGTTGAGCGCGTCAATCACCCAATCGCGCCACGCCCACTGGTCGCGGGCCAGGTCCTTCTCGAAACCGTTGCTATCGGCGTAGCGGGCGACGTCGAGCCACACGCGAGCCCAGCGTTCGCCGTAGCGCGGGCTGGCCAGCAGCCGCTGGACCAGCGCTCCGACGGCCGCGTCGCCGTTGTCGCCGGCGGCGGTGACAAACGCGCGCACGTCGCGCGGCTCGGGCGGCAGGCCGATGAGATCGAGATAAATGCGCCGGCAAAGCGTCTCCAGCGGGGCTCGCGGCGCGGGAGACAAACCCTCGTGCTGCAAGCGGTCGACGACGAAGGCGTCGAGCGGCTGTCGCGGAGCTTGGCCGGCGGCGCTCGGCTTGGGCAGCGGCGGTTTGGGCAGCGGCGGTTTGACGGGCGCGGCGAACGCCCAGTGTCCGGCGTAGGGCGCTCCCGCGGCGATCCAGCGCTCGAGCGTCTTGATTTTTCGGGCGTCGAGCGGTTTTTTAACACTCGGCGGCGGCATTACGGAGTCGGGGTCGTGAGCATTGACGCGCAACACCACTTCGCTGGCCTGCGGCTTGCCGGGAACAATGG
>DATCFX010000835.1:0-9279 GCA_036509275.1 Pirellulales bacterium
ACGCCGATCGCGGTGCGCGTGGTTGGCACGGACCTGGCGCTGGTCCGGCAGCACGCGGAAAAGATCGCCTCGGAAATGAGACGCATTCCGTCGCTGCGCGACATCGGCTTCGAGCAGATGCTCGATTACCCTTCGGTCGAAGTCACGATCGACCGCGAAAAGGCCGGACTCAGCGGCGCCAAGGTCGAGGACGTGGCGCATGCGTTGGTGATGGCCACGGCCTCGACCCGGTTCGCCAGTCTCAACTACTGGATCGACGTGAAAACCGGCTTCGACTACCTGGTGCAGATTCAAATACCGCCGCTACGCATGGAGAAACCAGAAGACGTCGAGATTCTGCCGCTGGAGTCGGTCAATCCGCTGGTCAACCTGATGGTCCGCGACGTGGCGACGGTCCGTACGGGCACGCGTCCCGGCGAACTCGATCGCGACATGTCGCAGCGCTACGTGACCCTGACCGCCAACGTCGAGGGCGAGGACATGGGCCGCGCTTCGAACCACGTCATCGCGGCCGTCGATGCCGCCGGCGAACCGCCGCGCGGTGTGCGCGTCGAACTCATGGGGCAGCTCCCGCCGATGATGGCCATGTTCAAGGCGCTGGGGGCCGGGCTGGTCGTGGCCGTGTTCGTAATCTTCATCCTGTTGACCGCCTATTTCGAGTCGCCGCGGCTGGCGCTGGTCTCGATCGGCGCGGTGCCGGGAGTGCTCGCGGGCATCGCCATGATCCTGTTTTGTACCCACACCTCGATCAACATCGAGTCGTTCATGGGCTCGATCATGTGTCTGGGCGTCTCGGTCTCGAACTCCGTGATGCTCGTGACGTTCGTGAACGACCACTGGAAGAACGGAGTGCCTTCGGCGCAGGCGGCCATTACCGGGGCCAGCGAGCGGTTGCGGCCGATTCTGATGACCGCCTGCGCGATGACCGTCGGCATGGTGCCGATGGCCCTGGCGCTGGAACGGGGGAGCCAGATGCAGGCCCCGCTCGGCCTGGCGGTGATCGGCGGCCTGGTGATGTCGACGTTTGCCACGTTGCTGGTGGTGCCCTCGATCTTCGCGATCGTGGTGGGCAAAAAGGTGGCGCGCTCGCCGTCGCTGTATCCCGACGACAAGAACAGCGCGCACTACGACCCGCAAGCCTTCGCCCACGTTGACGAGTTGCACGAGGAACTTGCTCCCAGCGACGATTACGCCGTCTGGGATGAAACGCACACAGCAGAAGCCAACGGCTCCACCGGCCACGGCGCCGCTCCCGCAAATGTCGTACAACTGCCGCCCGAATCCCGCCAAAACGGCGAAACCGCGGCCAGTGGGCCAAGGCCGGACCCCACGGGCAGCCAATCCTAGAAAGCGCTCAGAACCCATGCAGACGAAAACGAATGACGAGCTACCTATTTCACGGAGACTGCTGATGTGCCGCTCGATTTCCTGGAGATTGCTCACACGCCGCGCCGATTCGCCTCGGGCTTCACGGGCTGGCGGTCTGGGGCTGACGCTGGGACTCTTGGCCGCCACGCTGGCGCTGCCGGGCTGCGGGCACGAACATAAGACTGAAGTCAAGCACGTTGCGGCTCCGCCGGTCGTACGCGTGATGAAGCCGCAAGTGCGGAATATCATGCGCGTCGTCGGCCAGCCGAGCTTCACCGAGGCTTACGAGCGGACCTCGATCTACCCGAAGCTCTCGGCCTATATCGAAAAGTGGTATGTCGACATCGGCGACAAGGTGAAGAAGAACCAGGTGCTCGCTGACCTGTTCGTGCCCGAGGTCGAGGAGGATTGCCAGACCAAAAAGGCGACCGTTGAGCTGGATAAGCAGCGGGTTGAACTGGCCAAAAAGCTGGTGCGCGTGGCCGATGCCGACATCAAATCCGCCGAGGCGCGTCTCAAGTCGGCCAAGGCCATTTGGGCCCAATACGACGCCCAGGTCGTGCGCTGGGATTCGGAAGTCAAGCGGCTTGACCGCGAGGTCAAACAGGGGGTGGTCGATCCGCAGGTGCTGCTGGAATCGGAAAACCAGTTGAAGGGCACGATTGCGGCCCGCGACGCGGCCGTGGCCGACATTGCCAAGGCTGAAGCGGAACTGGAATCGAAAACCGCCACGTTCCAGGAAGATGAAGTCGCGGTGGCCGTGGCCGAGGCCAACGTGGATGTCGCCACCAGCGATTGGAAGCGGATGGAAGCCTGGGTCGGCTATCTGAAACTCTACGCACCCTACGACGGCGTGATCGTGGCTCGCAATGCCAACACGGGCGACTTTGTGCTGCCCGCCGTGGGCGATCCCAGCACCGACAATCGCTCTCCGCATCTGTCGCCCAGCGGCACTGCCGCGCCCATCTACGTGGTCGACCGCACCGACGTCGTCCGTATCTTCGTGGATATCCCCGAGCACGACGCCAACTTCGTCCACGTCGGGACGAAGGCCACCGTGCTCGCCAAGGCGTTCCGGGATCAGCCGGTGATCGCCGCCGTGACGCGCACTTCGTGGGCGCTCAACTTCAAGAGCCGTACGCTGCGCGCCGAGATCGACCTGCCCAATACCGGCAGCACCATTCCCGATGACGTGCCCAAGGCCACGCGGGAAGCGCTGGCCCGTGTGAAGCTGCCCAATACCGACAGCCAGATCCTGCCCGGCATGTACGCCTATGGGAAGGTGATTATCGAGCGTCCGAATGTCATGGCGCTGCCCGTGTCGGCTCTGACGTATAACGGCGAAAGGACTTATTACTGGAGCCACGAGCACGGCAAAGCAGTGCGGACTGAAATCCAGACCGGCGTCAGCGACGGCGAGTGGATCGAGGTCACGAACCGCTTGCTCGCACCCGTCGCAAAAAAAGTCAGCGTTAGCGAGGTCAGCTACCATGCTTCGCCCGAGGCCCAATCCCCTGCCACACCGCGGTTCGAAGACGTGACCTGGGTACCGTTCGACGGTTCCGAGCAGGTCATCCTGGGCGACCTGTCGGTCCTCACCGACGGTGCCCCCGTGCAGGTCACGCCCGCGGCCGGGACAGCCAGCATTCCTGCCAGCGTCCCCGCCGCGGCGGATCTCAAAAGCGTGTGCGAAAACCAGCACCCGCCGCGTGGATAGTCGATAGGTCGTGGTCATCGCGCCGGGGCGGCTACAAATCCCCCCCGGCTCGGACAAAACCCGCGCACCGCTTGGACATAATCTTTCCGTCGCGGCAATGCTTTCGCCTGCTCGGAGCAAGATGCTCGACGGCGACTGCACGCGCTTGTGCGGATGAGGGTAATTTTGACGGTTTTACTGATTGTTCCGTAAACGCCGGGACGATCACTACCGAAAACGACACCGATTGTCCGGCACGGATGCCCATGGACCAGCGAATCGCCAAACGACTTGTAGCTCGACCACGCCGGCGGCATGGCTCGTCAATGGTCATCGTCGCGGCGCTCGTGGGCCTCATCGGTGCGGCCACCCCCGCCGCGGCGCAATCCCCGCTTCAAGGGCCGACTACGCTACCGGCCATGCGGTTTACTTCCGTGCTGCCGTCGCGCGATGGGGACGGCCCACCGTTGCGAGACGGCGATGCGCCGGCCGTGACGATGCAGACGCAGTTCATGGGCAGCGGTCCCTTGCCGCCGGCGGTTGGCCAGCCTGGCGTCCAACCAGCATTTGCGCCGCCGCCGGCACTCGGCAGCGCGCCGCAAATGCCAGCATCCGTGCCGCCGCAGTTTTCCGCGGTGACGGATTACGGCCGGCATACCATGCCGGGCGGCACGGCTGCTCCGCAACTCAAGCCCGCCGTGCTCGAGCCGTCCGACCTTCCGTTTCCGATCAATCTGGCCACTGCCCTGCGGCTGGCTGATGCCCGGCCCCTGATGATCGCGGCCGCACAGGCGAGTGCCTGGGTGGCCGAGGCGCAGCTTCAACGGGCTCAATTCATCAAGGTTCCAGAACTCGATATTGGCGTGGATTATGTGCGGCACGACGGACCGGGCCCGGACTTCAATCACGGTGTGAGCTATTCGCAGTTTACGCCAGGCCAAGGCGGTATCCTCAGCCAGAACCTGAACTGGCTGTATGGTGGCGGCGGCTTAAACCTGATCGTGCCGAGTACCGATGCGATTTTCCAACCCTTGTTCGCGCGGCAAGTCCTCAATTCCCGGCGCTTCGACATCCAGGCCGCCAAGAACGACGCCCTGCTCGCCATCGCCGAGGCCTACTTCGGCGTACACCAATATCGCGGGCAATACGCGGCTGCGGTCGAGGTCGTCGAGCGGGGCGAACAACTCGTCACGCGGATCACGCAATTGAGCGCGGACCTGGTGCCGCGCGTCGAGGTCGACCGAGCGTTGAGCATGCTCGCCAATGTGCAGCAGCACGCCGCCATGGCGCGCCAGCAATGGCGCGTGGCCAGCGCCAATCTGACTCAACTCCTGCGACTCGACCCACGCGTCGTCGTGATGCCGCTCGAGCCGGACCATCTCCAGGTCACCTTGATCGACCTGAACCGCCCGCTGGACGACCTGATGCCGATCGCGCTGGAGACCCGCCCGGAACTCTCGTCGCAGCAAGCGCTGATCCGGGCGGCGAGCATTTCGATTCGCCAGGAAAAAGCCCGTCCGCTCTTGCCAACCGTCCTGCTGACGGGCTTTCAGAGTCCCGGTGGCATGACCATGCAGGGCATGATTTTTGGCATCGGTCAAGGAAACAAGATGGACCTGTGGAGCCTGCGCGACGACGTCAGTGCGCAGCTCGTCTGGCAGCTCGACGGCATGGGCTTCGGCAACATGGCGCGCATCAAGAAGCAGCGCGGCATGGAGTCGCAAGCCATTGTCGACCTGTTCAAAATGCAAGACATGATTGTGTCCGAGGTGACGCAAAGCCAGGCCGACCTGCAGTCGGCGGCGGTGCGGGTCTCCGAGGCCGAACGGTCGCTGCGCGAGGCCATCATCACGTACGACGGCAACTACCGCGGACTAGCCCAGACCCAACGCTTCGGAAACCTGCTGATCCAAGTCTACCGCCCGCAGGAAGCCGTCAAGGCGCTGGAGAATCTGCTGACGGCCTACGATCAGTACTTCGCCACGGTCGCCGATTACAACCGGGCACAGTTCGCGCTGTTTCACGCGCTGGGTTATCCAGCCCGCGAAGTCACGGCCCTGCGGCCGCCCGGCCAGGTTATGCAGGTCGATATCAATCGTCCCACGTTCTTGCCGCCGGTAGGCATTGGGCCACCGCCGGCCACCCGTTAACGCCATCCCGAGTGGTGTACCCATCACGCGCGCGGCCAGGGTCAAGGAGTTGCGTCCGATGAAACGATTCGCCGGGGTTCTAACGCTCTCGATGCTGTTAGTGGCGTGCTTGGGGCCACGACCCTGCGAAGCCCAATTCCTGAGCTTGCCGTTTGGCGGCTCGTCGAGCCGGAACAACGACGTGGGACGACCCGGCACGGGCGTCTCCTACTATTCCGGCTACATGTCGACCGGCTCGCAGAAGCCGCGCGACGACGGAACGCCTGAACCGCCTCCCGGCACTCTGCTTCCGCCGGCTCAACCCGGCGCCAAGCCGCCAGCGCCCTTCGCGCCGCCGAGTCCCCCTGCCCCCGGCAGCATGGAACCGGTGCAGGCCCCTCCGCCCGGGACGGCAGGAGCGCCCGGAACAGGAGGAGCGGCATTGAGCGGTGCCGTCAATCTGAAACCCGCGACGCTCGAGCCCACCGACCTCGGGTATCCGATCAACCTCGCCGCCGCCTTGCGGTTGGCCGATGCCCGGCCGCTGGTGATCAGCGCCGCGCAGGCCAGCGCGTGGGTGGCCGAGGCGGAACTTCAGCACGCCAAGATTCTCTGGGTGCCGACGTTCAATGCGGGCGGCGACTACATCCGGCACGACGGCTATGGTCCGGACTTCAACCTCGGCATCAACACGGCAGCAAGGCCGTTGGCCCAGAGCGTCAACTTTATGTACGGCGGTGTCGGCCTCACGGGGGATGTCGCCATGGCCGACGCGATATTCCAGCCGCTGGCCGCCCGGCAAACACTCAATGCCAAACGCTGGGGCATTCAGTCCGCCAAGAACAACGCCCTACTCATTACCGCCAACGCGTACTTCGGCGTACACCAATATCGCGGGCAGTACGCCGGCGCGACGGATGTGGTCCAGCGGGGACACAAGCTGGTCGAACGCATTCAGTTTTTGAGCCACGACCTGGTTCCCAAGGTGGAAGTCGACCGTGCCTTGAGCATGCTCGCGGACATGGAGCAAAAAGCCGCCATGGCGCGACAAGAATGGCGCGTCTCCAGCGCCAATCTGACTCAAGTCCTGCGGCTCGACCCGCGCGTGATCGTCGACCCCCAGGAGCACGATCACCTGCAGATCACGCTCATCGAACCCAATCGTCCGCTGGACGAGTTGATCCCCATCGGACTGACCAACCGTCCCGAACTGGCCTCGCAACAGGCGCTCGTGCAGTCAGTGGCCCAGCGAATCCGGCGGGAAAAAGGCCGCTTGTTGATGCCCAGCCTCTTACTCAACGGCTTCCAGACGCCGAACGAATTGCTCGAAATGGGAGTCCAGGGCTTCGGTCACGGCAATGCCATGAACCTCTGGGGCCTGCGCGATGACATCAGCCCGCAGCTCATGTGGCAATACGAAGGCATGGGATTCGGCAACATGGCACGGATCAAAGAGCAGCGCGGCAACCAGTCGCAGCAAATCATCGAAGTCTTCAGGGTCCAGGACGGAATCGCCGGCGACGTGACCCGGGCCCAGGCACGCCTCCAGTCGGCGGCCGTGCGCGTCCTGCAAGCCGACCGCGGGCTGCGCGAGGCGATCATCACCTACGACGGCAACTACCAGGGACTGGCCCAGACCAAACGCTTCGGCAACGTCCTGATCCAGGTCTACCGGCCGCAGGAAGCCGTCATCGCCCTGGAACATCTGTACGTGGCTTACGACAACTACTTCGCCACCGTGGCCGATTACAACCGCGCGCAGTTCGAAATCTTCCACGCGCTGGGCTACCCGGCTCGGGAAGTCGCGGCCCTGCGCCAGGCCGGCGAAGCCATGCCGGTCGATGTCAATCGTCCGACGTACCTGCCACCGGTGGGCACCGGCCCTCCGCCGGCAACGCGCTAACGGCCGACTGTAGCGGACCGTTCATGTTTGCCGACGGTTCCGCATGTGACGCCAACTACGAACGTGACGCCAACTACCAAAGAACCCGGCCGGAAATCTGATTCCACATTTTCACCTGCGATCGGTACGAAATAAAGAGCAGGTCAGGCTCGATTCACCGTGGCAAACTAGGAGATTTCCCTGATGACACGGCGACGCGCTGGTTTGCCTGGCTCGTTGGTCCTCGCCAGCATCTTATCACTGTCAGCGACGGCCGGCGTATTTGCTGGCAACGGCCCCTACGACCCGCAACTGGTAGTGCCCACGCCCGTTCTTCGCTCGCACGCTTGCGGCATCGATCATGCCGTTCCGCGGCGGCGTGGCATCGCGATCCTTTCGCCGGTGGAGAGTCCGGACCATTGGAATCCCGCGGTCGGCGGCAAGCCCCGCTTGATTCCTTATTACCCCGATTATTGCGTCCATCCCTGGCACGGGCCGCGGATCTTCGTGCCCGATAACAGTCCCAACTACGCCGCGCGATTCGCCGGAGTCCCCGGCGCCGACGCATCCAGCGTCGAGGCGGTCGCCGAAAGCCAGACACCCGGATACGGCAATTACTCCGGCGCTCGGCAGGACGAATCGAACCTCTTGCACCTCGGCGGATTTTCCGGCTCGGATGCCGCTACCGATCGGACGAATGGCACCCCGGACGTCATCGACCTGATCCAAGGCGGCCACTAGGGCGCATTGATCCCCGGCCCGGCAGTAGCGGAAGCCTCACAAATTCGGCTACCGCGCCCGAACGCCGACGCGGATCCGCTGCGGATCGAGAGCCTGTGCAAAGGCCACACGCGCGTCGGCCAGCGGATGCCAATCGCTCACCAGCGCGGCGAATGGAAATCTCGCGTGTTCAGCCGCGAGAAAGCCCACGGCCGAGAGCAAGTGCCGCGGCGCGTAGTTGTGGACGCCGCGAATCGTGAGATTGCGGCGCACGATCTGTTCGGGCACGAGCGCGACCGGCGGCGTTGGAAACACGGCGCCGACCAGCACGAGCGTGCCGCCCAAACACAGGGCCGGCAGTGCCGCTTCCAACGCTGCACTGGCCCCGGAAAGCTCGAGCACGACGTCCACGCCGTAGCCCGCCGTGGCGGCTTGGACCATGCCGGCCAGTTCCGGCGGCGAGCCGGCACGCGTCGCGCCGAAGTCCAAGGCTCGCTGGGCGCGGCCGGCGTGCGTGTCGACGCATATCACTTCGGCCGCTCCGCCGACGCGCGCCATCGCACAGGCCGTCAGACCGAGCAAGCCGGCGCCCATCACGGCTACGGCCCGATCCGCCATAGGACCCGCCGCCGCGATCGCCGCCGCAATGGTGGCAGTCGCACAGTTGGCCGGACAGGCAACCGCCAGTGGCAGGTCGGCCGGCAACTTGACGATCGACGTGCCGGGCACGAGCAGGCAATGTTCGGCCAGGCCGCCCAGCAGCTCGCGGCCCGGGCGCAGCATTTCGTGGCCGTACTTGACGCCGGCAGTACATTTTTGCGGCAGGCCGCGCAGGCAATAAAAGCAATCGCCGCAATGCGCCACGATGGACCAGGTCACGCGGTCGCCGACGTGCAGTTCGTGCCCGGCGAGATCGCGCGGCGGAGGCGCGTCGCCGCAGGATTCGATCTGACCGACAATCTCGTGACCCAGGATGGTGGGCGTTGCCACCCAGCGGCGGCCGGTGAAGCTGTGCAGGTCGCTGCCGCAAAGCGTACAGCCCAGGATGCGGACCAGCGTCTCACCCCGGAGCGGCTCCGGCAGCGGAAATGATCGCAGCTCCAACTCGTGGGGTCTGCCGTCGAAGACGGCGGCCAGCGACGTCTTCACGTGACAACCTCCGACACGGCGACCGGCACCGGCCTGGGCCGAGCCGCAAAATACAACCAGCAGCCGACCAGGCCCACGGCCGAAAGCATGATGGCCAGTGCCGAGCCGCGGCAAAATAACGCCAGCATGTCATCTCCCGCCAAGGTACTCTGCGAGAGCATGACGACCACGTAGCCGAGGTAGCCGATCGAGTCGGCCACGTACATCAAAAAGCCCAAATTGCCGTGTTCGCGCGTCATCGCCAGCAGGCGCTCGAAGACGGTCGTGTGCATCGCCACGTATGGCAGGTAGAGTCCCAAGCCGCTCAGCACCATAAACGCGAATCCGCCGAGCCA
>DATCFX010000836.1:0-1287 GCA_036509275.1 Pirellulales bacterium
AGCTTTTCCGCACCGTGGAAAAGCGGTTGCTCGACTCGCTGGCTGTGGCCGACAAACCCCAGCGGGCGGAACTGCTGAAACTGCTGCCCACGTTTTACGAAGCCGCGCATCGCGGCGAAGTGGAAGGCACGAGCGAGGCCCTGCGCGCGGCAATGCCCGCCGTGATTGCAGCCTGCCGGCTGCCGACCGCAGACGTCGAGACGCTGCTGCTGGCGATCGCCAAGACCACTCGCACAGTGGCCGGGAGTGCTGATGCGATTGAGTTGCTGGTCACCTGGCTGGAACACAGGCCTGACTGGCTGCGGTTGGAGAATCATCAGGGCCGATGGCCTCCGCTGGGCCATGAATTGGCCGCGTTGCGCAAAGCTGCCAAAGACTTGCCAGTCGAGATCGAAGATCGCCTGTTGCGCGTGGTAGTCGCGGCGCTGCGCGAGATGCTCGAAGGCCGGCGGGCTTCGCTCGAAGCGCTCTATGACAAGGACAATGATTTCTGGTCGGAGCAGCAGGGTGCATTCGTCAAAACGGCCAACCAGGTTGCCGCCGACCACCCGGACTCGCTGAACACGATCAAGGCCGTGGCCGCTTACTTCAGCGGCGGCCTGCACGACGACGCGCGGGCGATCGAGATTCTCGAAGCGGCCCACGGCCGCAAGCTGCTGGATGACGCCGGACTGACGACGCTTGCCAGACTGTTGCAGGACCATGCCCGCTGGGCCGAGTCGATTTCGCCGCTGGAGCAGTTGCTGGCCGACACGCCCGACGCGCTCGATCCGCGCTTGCGCTTGCTGACCGCGTATTTCCATACGCCAGCGCCCGGCCGGATCGGGCCACTCTTGGCCGAAACGGACACACGCTTTCGCCGAGACCAGCGGTGGGGCGAGCAGACGGCCGCTGCGCTGGGGCATACCTGCGTGCTGATCGAGCACTATCGCCAGGCGGTCGGTTACTGCCGCGAGGCGATCGCGCTGATCGAGCGCTCCGACGAGCGAGCGGATTGGGACGATCGCACGGGCACCCTGTCCAGCGAATACCAGGATCTGGCCAAAGCCTTGGCCGGACTTGGCCAAACAGCGGCCGCCGTGGATGCGGCGGCCGCCGGCATTGTCGTCTGGCCTGCCGGTGAGTACGAACGGGAAACCGCGCTGGAAACATTGCAGCAGGTGCTCGCCAAGGCCGCCGATTTGGACCAGTTCGTGGCCCAATTGGATCGGGAGGCAGCCGCCGCCGGGCAGGACAAGCCGATCGTCCGCCGGGCACTGGGCGAAGTGTATCGCCAGCGCGGCGACC
>DATCFX010000837.1:0-5780 GCA_036509275.1 Pirellulales bacterium
CCGGTCGGCAGCATCATCAAGGTCGAGCACACCACTTGGTTCGGCGCCAGCCAGGTCGCCATGCTGCGCGTCGTGCGGGTTCAGTCGGGCGAAGTGCTGGCCCGGCCCGCGGACGATTTAGCGATTCAACGCCTGAGCCGCGGCGACCAGGCCTATTATCGGCCTGCGCCGCCGGCCGCGCAGGGCAAGCCGGCGGCCGGTGTGGCACGCGTTCCAGCGACCGGCGACGCGATCCGATTGCGATAACCGACCCGCGTTGGCTGCCGGACGTTTGCCCTCATTCGTCCACGCGACGATATAGCCCGAAGTTCTGCTGGGCGAGCGATTCCAAAAATTGCTCGAAGGGGCTGCCCACCTCGCCCGGACCGATGCCGATGGTATAGATCGACTCGCGGCGGGTGCGGTTCTGATCGCTAATGGCGCGCACAATGTCGTCGGGCTGCACGAAGCGGCCCATGCTCGGGGCGCCGTCGGTGAGCAGGTAGATCGCCTCGGCATCCACCAGGAACGCCGCGGCCAAGGCGTCGTACGTCGCCGTCTGGTCGTTGGCGCCGATCTTCTCGACGAAGCGCAGCGCCTCCTGCTTGTTGCTGCTGACGGCGTCGACCAGTTCGCGTTTCCAGACGACGACGCGGCTGTTGAACACGACAATGCCAAACGACACGTTGTCTTTTAGCGCCTCGATCGCGCTGGCCAGCTCGCGCTTGGCCGCCACGATCCGCGCACCCTCCATGCTGCCGGACGAATCGATGATGAACACGATCCGGCGGCCATACAGCGGCAGGCCGTAGTACGTGCTGGCCCGGCCGTAGATCAGGTTTTCGTACGCCCTGGTGCGCGGCCGTTCGAACAACGCCGGAAACTGAAACGTGGCCTTGTTTTTGGCCCACCAATCCTGCCAATCGGCCGGCTCGGCCAGTTGCTGCTTGGTGACCAACGCCAGGTACTCGATGGCGTCGGCGCGGGCCTCGCCGTCGATCTCGGGCAGCAAGCCCACGAGGGTATCGATGGCCTGCGGATCGTCGATTTGCGCCAGGGCCCGCACGATCGAGCGCCGCACCGCGAAGTTTTTCATCGGCTTCGAAGCCGCCAGCCGCTTGAGCGGGGCCACGTCCACCGATTCGTGGCGCAGGGCCAGCATGTCGGCTAGCGCGATCACGAACAGCGGCCCATCACGGGCCGGCGCCAGCTTGTCGTTCACATACCGCAGGCTCGACTTCTGCACGTCCGGCAACTCGCTGCTGAGTAGCACGCACAACAACAGCGGCGTGCTCGGATCCGGCCGTAGTTGCTTCGCCTGGCGGTTGAGCTGCTCGACCAGCAGGTCGCAGACGGCGGCCTGATCCTTGAACCCGACCAAGGCCATGTAACCGGCCCGGCGCACCTGGTCGCTCGTGTCGCGCAAGGCGAATTTGAGGAGCAGTTTGGCCGCGTCGGGCTCGGGAAACTGGGCCAGCTTTTTGATGGCGTCCAGCCGGGAGTCGACCTGTTTCGAGCGGAGCTTGGCGGTGAGCGTCACGCGATCGCGCTCGGACAGTTTTTCGGCCGCGCGAGCCGTCGTGCCCGGTAGGCAACCGGCCAACAGCAGCGCCAGGATCACGCTCGGCAACCGGCGTTGAGTTCTCGATTTTCTCGTCATGTTTTGGGCTGAAAATAGGAGGAAACACGCCCCCAAACCGCGCAGCGAGCGCTCGCTGCCCCGGGGTCCATTATAGTCAGCAAAACGGGAGACGCTGCAAATGATGGATGACGAATGCGAAATGATGAATGACTGACCCTGGCGGCCAAGCCGATTCGGCCCCATTCATCATTCCGCATTTCCCTTCTCCGCCACCGTGCAATTCAGCCCGAGGCCGGTACACAGCAGCCGCGTCAGGCGGAAAGGGAGCCATTCCAGGCACGGTTCGAGCAGCCGCTTGGAGCCGGCCAGGCCGCTGCCGCAAAAAATCATCTCCGGCCGCGTGACCAGCAGCGGGGTCACGACCCGCTTAAAGCCCGCCTGGCGCAACAGGCTGGTCACTTCGCGCAGCGTGTATTCTTTGAGGTGAAAGCCGACGGCCTCGGTGCGCGGCCTGAGAAACGTCGACGTGATATCGCTGGGACGCACATGCCAGTTGGGCGTCACGGTGACCAGCACGCCACCGGGCGCCAAGAGTTCGTGGATGATGCGCAGGTAGTCAAGAATTTCGTCCGGGGCGATATGCTCGAACACGTCGTTCCAGAAGGCGACATGAAACTTGCCGCGCGTGCCTTTGCCCAGCGAACGCAGATCGCCCAGGTGGAGTTGGGCCTGCCCGCCCAGGCGGCGGCGCGCCAGGTCGTGCATGCCCTGCGACACCTCCAGGCCGCCCACCGAGTAGCCCTGGTCTTGAATCCGCTTGAGCAGCAGCCCCGAGCCGAAACCAATCTCGAACAGCATCGGGTTTGCGACGCCGTGGCCACGCCGATCGGCCAACAGCTTGAGCACCAGCCGCTCGTAGCGCGGGCTGTGGCCCATGGCAAACTGGTCGCTGTGCTGGTCCTGCAACCGCAACAGGGTCGTGATCGTGTCGTATCCCTGGCCCGTGACTTCGGCCCGCTGCGCTGAGCACTTGGCCGCAGCCAGAATCTGCTGCGCGAACCGGCGTTCTTCCTGCCACTGCAATTCGATGAGTTGCTGCGCGCTCAGGCGCGACACGTCTTGCTGCGTGCCGTCGCTGAGCCGCACGACGACCGGCTCGACGGTGCCGGGAGCCGGCGAGGAATCAGGGGCCGTGGCCTCGGCAGTCATGATCATGGGGGTTCCATTTATCTGGAGCGCAGGCGCGGTTTTGGCGGCCTGTGCAAGGATAGCTTACGGGACAAACGCTCGCCGGGCACTCGGCATAACCGCCCCGACCTGCCCAAACCGCTGGATTCCCGCCCGGGCGGAGGGTAAAAACAGAGCCGAGGCCGGCGACCGTCTCCCTTTTTCCACGAGCGAGTATCCACATGCGACAGAAGCACGCGACCCTGGGTTTGGCGGCGATGTTGACGGTCCTGCTGGCCTGCCAGCCGGCCCGGGCGAGTGAAAACTTTCCGCTGCACGATGGCGACACTTGGGTCATGGCCGGCGACAGCATTACGGCCCAGCACCTGCACTCCAATTACTTCGAAGCTTTCTGCTACGCCCGATACCAGGCGATGCGGTTCCGCTTCCGCAACTCGGGCGTGGGCGGCGACACGATTCCCAAGGTGCTAGCCCGCTACGATTGGGATATCGCCCCCTGGAAGCCGACCGTGGTTTCGGTCGAGCTAGGCATGAACGACAAGGGCGGATACTCGGTCGAGCAGTACATTCAGAACATGGGACAGCTCGACGCGCGGATTCGTTCGTCGGGAGCCCGCCCGGTGTATTTCACGGCCAGCCCCGTTAACAGCGGCTCGACGAGCACAAACCTGGGCATCAACGATCGGCTCGACACCTACGCCCGGGCGCTCAAGAAGTTCGCGGCCCAGCACGACGCGCCGTTCGCGGATCAGTTTCATGCGTTGCTCGACGTGTGGGGCGCCAATAAGCCGCAGGAAAACCGCGCGAACTTGATCGCCACCGTGGCCGCGGCAGCCCGCGAAGAACAGTTGCCGGGCGTGAGCCATCTGCGCAATTTCCTGGCCGAGATGGCCGGCGTCGATCCGCAGCCGGTGTCGATGCAAGGCGACGCCGTACACCCGGGGCCAAACGGCCAGCTCATGATGGCGGCCGCGCTGCTGTCCACGCTCAATGCCGAGCCGCACGTGAGCAGCGCGTCGCTCGACAGCGCCGGCAAAGTGCTCGATAGCGACGGCTGCACGATCACCGGCGCTCGCGCCGTCGACGGCGGCCTGGCTTTCGAGCGTTTGGACCAGCGGCTGCCGTTCCCCATTCCCGCCGGCACCTACGGCGTGCTGCCGCTGTTTCCCACGATCTTGCAACTCAGCGACTACACGCTCAAAGTCGCGGGGCTTCCGGCCGGGCAATACGAACTGCGCGCAAATGGCCAGAAATTGGGGCACGCGACCGCCGAAGATTTGGCCGCGGGCGTCAACCTGACCGCGTTTGCCAGCGGACCGATTGCCGCCCAGGGTCAGGCGATCCTCGACAAGGTCGCGCGGAAGGAGGGCTTCGTCGGCCAATGGCGGGGCGTTTCGCACGCGGTTGCCCTGGGATCCTCCGGGCCCGACAGCAAAGCCCGGCTGGCCGCCTTGGCGAAAACCATCGAGGATGCCGATCAGCAGATCCGAAATGCTGCCCAACCCCAGCGGCTGCAGTTCGAAGTGCGGCCGGTGAAATAACCCTGCGAGTTGCGTAGAAGATCCTTCTCCCTCGGGGGAGCTTTGCCCATCAAGCCTGCTTCGCAAAGCGGTAGAGAAAATGGTTGGACCAGTCGCTCACGTCTGACGTGGGTTACGCTGAATGGGTCGTGTGTACGCATTCGGCGCGGAGCCACAACGGGAGGACTGGTCCAATGAAAGTGAGTTTAATTTACGTGGGTCTGGACGTACATCAGGATTCGATCGTGGTCGCCGTGGCCCGGGCCGGGCGTTCGCCGGCGGTGGTGGTCGATCGGCTGCCCAACGATTTTGGTAAGCTCATCGCTTGCTTGAGTCGGCTGGGATCGGGGCCGCGGCTGCGGGTCTGCTACGAAGCCGGGCCGACGGGCTATGATCTGGCCCGGCGATTGAGGTCTTTAGGGATCCATTGCGGGGTGGTGGCGCCTTCCTTGATGCCGGTGCAGCCGGGCCGGCGAATCAAGACAGACCGGCGCGATGCGGCTCGGCTGGCGCAGCTGTATCGCAGCGGTGATCTGGTAGAAGTGGCCATTCCCGAGCCCCAGGTAGAAGCGATGCGTGATTTGGAGCGGACTCGCGACGACGCCAAGCGCGACGAGCGGGTGGCGCGGCAGCGGCTCGACAAGTTCCTGTTGCGGCATAGCCTGATCTGGAGCGGCGGCACCAAGTGGACCAAGAAGCACCTGACGTGGATCCGGTCCCTGGTCTTTTCTGCACCCGCTTTGACACGTAGCTGGGCTTCGTACTTGTTGGCATTGGAGCAAGCCACGGCCCGCGTGGAGGAGCTCACCAAAGACATTGGCGAGCTGGTCGAGACGTGGACGCTCGGCCCGCTGACCACGGCCTTGCAGGCGCTGCGTGGGGTGCAGTTGGTGACGGCCGTGACGTTGGCGGCCGAAATCGGCGACTTCGCTCGCTTTGCGCGTCCTAGCCAGTTGATGGCCTATGTCGGCCTGGTGCCCAGCGAACACTCCAGCGGCGCCACGCGGCGGCAAGGGAGAATCACGCGCACCGGCAACAAGCACGTGCGACGTCTGCTGGTCGAGACCGCCTGGAATTATCGCTTCCGTCCCAAACACTCGGCGACGATCGAAGCCCGGCGTGCCAAGGCATCGCCCGAGGTTCGGGCCATCGCCGAGAAGGCCGAGCGGCGACTGGTACGCCGTTTCGACCGCCTACAACAGCGTGGCAAGCCGTCGCAACAAGTCGTGACGGCGATCGCCCGTGAACTGCTGGGCTTCGTGTGGGCGATCGCCCGGGAACAACGTTTGCTGGCGGCCTGAGGGGTGCGTTGATGCTTGCCAATTCGAGGATTTTTTCGCGAGGAGTTCTAGTGGTCTGTCAGTATTGATGCGATGGATGGTACTCTCTGGGCATGGGCGGTTGGAAGGCCGATCTACCGATGCCAAGGAGGGTGTCATGGAGAAGTTTTATCGCGTTACGTTGACGGAGCACGAGCGTCAGGAGTTGCGGAAGCTGGTTTCGACGGGCAA
>DATCFX010000838.1:0-1626 GCA_036509275.1 Pirellulales bacterium
CGCTACCGAATCTGGCCTTCGTGTTCTCTGCCAACCAGGAAAACGGCGACCCAAAAGGTACGGCCGACGCCATCGAGCACGAGGCGGGCCATATGCTCGGACTGGAGCATCAGAGCGTCTACAATGGCACGACGCTAAGCCAGGAATACAATCCTGGCAACCTATACACCGGGCCGATTATGGGCGCACCCTACAGCTCAACGACAGCACGCTGGTGGGATGGGCCGTCGGATGTGTCGTCGACCACGATCCAGGACGATATGGCCGTGATTGCCGACCAGACCAACGGATTCGGCTATCGGCCCGACGTCTGGAACAACACGCTGGCCACGGCCGCCACGCTGACCAACACCGCCGGCCTGCTCACGGCCTCGGGCGTGATCGAACAGCCCACCGATACGGACTATTACGTTTTGCAATCGCCCGGCGGCGTGTTCGGCGATTTTACGATCTTGCCCGCGTCGTTTGGCACCACGCTCGATTTCACCGCCGAGCTGATTAGCAGCTCGGGCCAGATTCTCAACGAGGCGCAGGGGAACCTTAACATCAATAAAGTCGAATTGAATGCCTCTCTGCCGAAGGGCACCGATTACCTCGTCATCAAAGGGCTGGGCGATTATGGTGACGTAGGCCAGTACAGCATTCAAGGCTCCATCTCTGTCGGACCCGGCATTCTCTGGACGCCGAATCTCGCCGTGGCGCCTGGCTCGCCGCAGACGGTGATCAACCTCAACACGGTCTTCACCGACCCGATCGGCTGGACCAGCACGCCGACGTTCAGCGTTTCGGTCAGCAATCCGGCCATCTTCGACGGCTCCCCAGTGATCGATCCGCAAAACGACACGCTGACGATGGCCTATGCGTCGGGGGTCACTGGCAGCTCAACGGTCACGCTGACCACGATCGACGACGGCGCTTCGGCCACGACCAGCTTCACCGTCACCATGCTATCGCCGGTCAGCGTCTCTGGCCCCGTGCTCACCGTAAACGGCACCAGCGGCGCCGACACGATGGCCATCACGTTCTCGTCGGCGGCCGATTTCTCGGTCACGGTTAACGGCACGACGTACAATTACAGCACGCAGAATATCAATGCGATCATCGTCCACGGACTGGGCGGCGGGGACACGCTGACCGTGACCGATCCTTATAACTCCGGCACCGGCACGCTGCGGCCGCAAGGCATGCAATGGAACACCCCCGCGTTCCAAATCTCGGCCGACAACACGCAAGACATCGTCTTCAGCGGCGACGAGAACGACTCGGCCACGCTCCAAGACGGGACGGGCAGCGTCCAGGCCACGCTCACCACCAGTTCGGTCGAACTCTCGGGGCCGCAACTGTTCGACAACAAGCTCACGGGCTTCGGCTCGGCGCTCGTGATTGCCGGCAACCCCGCGACCACGGTCTCGATGGCCTCGATCCAGGACTCCGGCGGCGGCGCCGTGGTCGGTAGCGCCGCCCAGACCTCGCTGTCGGGTAGCGGCTATTCGTATGTGGCCGAAGGCTTCCAATACGTCACGGCCACAGCCGGCTCCAGTTCTGACACGGTGCAGCTAAACCCGTCGGCCGGATATACCGTCGCGACGCATGTCGGCTCGTCGGTGTTGACCAATGCCAGCGGCG
>DATCFX010000839.1:0-5358 GCA_036509275.1 Pirellulales bacterium
TCTGCACCTATTGCATCGTGCCGCGCGTCCGCGGACCGGAGCAGAGCCGGCCGCCGGAAGAGATCCTGGCCGAAGCCCGCAAGCTGGCCGGCGAAGGCTGCCGCGAAATCACGCTGCTGGGCCAAACAGTCAACAGTTACCGCTACGCGTCCGGCGGCCGCACGACGCGACTGGCCGATCTGATCGCCCGGCTGCACGACATCGAAGGCCTGGACCGCATCAAGTTCGTGACGAATTACCCGCGCGACATGACCGACGACCTGCTGGCGGCCGTGCGCGATCTGCCCAAGTGTTCGTCTTATCTGCACGTGCCGGCGCAAAGCGGCTCGAACTCGGTGCTCAAGCGCATGAAGCGGGGTTACACGGTCGAGGAGTATCGCGAGATGCACGCGCGGGTGAAAGCCACGGTGCCCGGCGCGGCCGTGACCAGCGACTTCATCGTCGGCTTTTGCGGTGAGACGGAAGCAGACTTTCAGGCCACGGTCGAGCTGGTGCGCGAGTCGCGATTCAAAAACAGCTTTATCTTCAAGTACAGCCCGCGCGAGGGGACCAAGGGCTTTGAATTGTGGGCCGACGACGTGCCGGAAGAAACCAAGCGGCGGCGCAACAACGAGTTGCTGGCAGTGCAAAACGCGATCAGCGAAGAAGACAACCAGGCCTTTTTGGGCCGGCAGGTCGAGGTGCTGGTCGAGGGCCCCAGCAAAACGGCCCGCAAGCAGGAGTCGGACGGCCCGCTGCTGCAACTGACCGGCCGGACAAACTGCGACCGGATCGTGGTGTTCGAGGGCAATCGCCGGCAAATTGGCCAGATCATGCCCATCACGGTCTACGACGCCAACGCATTCACGCTGTTCGGCGCCGTGCTGACCGGGCACGTGGGTCCGGAGGTGTATACGCTGTAGGCGGAAATCCGGAAGTTTGAATGTGGAATGATGAATGGGGAACCCATAAGCCGCGACCGCTGGTCGCGGGACGGTTTGTAGCGGTCGCGGTTCACAAAGCCCCGCGACCAGCGGTCGCGGCTTTATGAAAAACGTGCCGCTCGTCGGACGTGTCGCTTCGCCCGATTTGGGGTTATGATGGTTTTGAATTTCCGCCTTAAGATTCCGCCCGCGTGGGCGCGAGGCTGGTGGTTGTTTCCGCTCGGACTTTAATGCAAACCGACGAGTTGCGCGAGTTGCTCGACCAGCCCGCCTTGGCGGAGAGCCGGCTGGCCGGGTGGGGGCTGGAGAATCCGCGTCGCGGACATGCCAATCTCATGAGCATGGCCGCGGCGGGGCTAACGCTCGATTTGTTGGAAACGATCTGCGGCCAGTTGGCCGAGCATTTGCCCCGCGTCAGCGATCCTGATCGGGCACTGAACAACCTGGATCGGTTCGTGCAGTCGGCCCGCAACCCGCTCGCGCTGGGATCGCTCTTCGAGCGCGACCTCTCGGCGCTGTCGATCCTGCTGCAGATTTTTTCCACCAGCCAACACCTGAGCGATCTGCTGGTGCTGGATCAGGAGATCTACGACCTGCTGCGCATGACCGAGGGCCAGCCGGTCGATCGCGACACGCTGGCAGGCGAACTGGCGGCCGAAATCGACGCGTTGAGCGACGAGTCGGTGGTGATGACCGCCCTGCGGCGTTTCAAACGCCGCGAGACGCTGCGCATTTCGTACGGTGACCTGATTCGCGGGCAGCGGCTGGAGATGGTCACGCAGCAGATTTCGTATCTGGCCGACGCGGTGGTCGAAGCAGCCGTGCGATTCGCCCGCCGGCGCCTCGAGCAGCGCCGCGGCACGCCGCGCCGGCCCGATGGCCAGCCGTCGCAGTTTGTGGTGCTGGGCATGGGCAAACTCGGCGGCATCGAGCTGAACTACTCGAGCGACATTGATTTGATTTTCCTCTACGAAGCCGAGGGCCGGACCGACGGCGAGCACGCCACCGGCAACGTCGAGTTCTTCGACCGCCTGGCCCGCGACGTGGTGCGGCTGCTGACCGAGCCCACGGCGCTGGGTTACCCCTACCGCGTCGATCTGCGGCTGCGGCCAGAAGGCGAGCGCGGGCCGGTGGTCCACAGCCTGGAGCGGGCCATGCGTTACTACGACGTGGCCGGCCGCACTTGGGAACGCCAGGCCTACGTCAAAGCCCGACCCGTGGCCGGCGATCTGGCGCTGGGCCGGCAGTTTCTCGAATATCTCGAACCCTGGATCTATCGCCGCTACCTGGGCCTGGCCGACATCACGGGCATCAAGGCGCTCAAGCGGCGCATCGAGCACCGCGCCGTGCGCGAGGCGGCACACGGCCGCAACGTCAAGACGGGCCACGGCGGCATTCGTGACATCGAGTTCGTCATTCAATTCCTGCAACTCCTCAACGGCGGCGACTTGCCCGCCCTGCGCACCGGCAACACGCTCGAGGCCATTTCGCAGCTCGAGAATTGCGGCTGCCTGACGCACCAGGAGCGTTCGCTGCTGGAAGAACATTACGGCTTCCTGCGCAAGATCGAGCACCGCCTGCAAATCATGTTCGACTTGCAGACCCATGTGTTGCCCAGCGATCCCGACGAGATGCGCAAGCTGGCGCTGCGCATGGGCTACACCAACACCGCGCAGCAAACGGCGCTGGCCGCTTTCGAGTCGGATTACCAGACCAAAACCGAGTTGAACCGCAAAATCCTCGACCACTTGCTGCACGACGCCTTCGGCGACGACGCCGAGACCGAGGCCGAGGTGGATCTGGTGCTCGATCCCGATCCCTCGCCCGAGCGGCTGGCCGAGGTGCTGGGCCGGCACGGGTTCCGCGACGTGAAGCTGGCTTATCACAACCTGTCGGCCTTGGCACTGGAGCGGATTCGTTTTTTGTCCACGCGGCGCTGCCGCCATTTTTTGGCTTCGATCGCGCCGCGGCTGTTGAAGACCATCGGCTCGATGCCCGACCCCGACTCGACGCTGGTAAACCTGGAAAAAGTGAGCGATTCGCTGGGCGGCAAGGGCGTGCTGTGGGAACTCTTCAGCTTCAATCCGCCGACGATGAAGCTGTACGTCGAACTGTGTGCGTCCAGCCCGTTTCTGTCCGGCATCTTGACCAGCAATCCCGGCATGATCGACGAGCTGATGGATAGCCTCGTGTTGAACAAGCTGCCGACGCGTGTACTGCTGGATCAGACGATGGCGGACGTCACGCGCGGGGCCGAAGACCTCGACCCGATCCTGCACAGCTTCAAGAACACGCAGCAACTGCGGATCGGCGTGCGCGATATCCTCGGCAAAGACGACGTGCAGGCCACGATGGGCGCGTTGTCGGACATCGCCGAAAGCTGCCTGGTGCGGATCGCCGACAGCGAGTACGAGAAGCTGACCGAAAAGCTCGGCGAACCGACCATCGCGGCCGGAGACCGCGCCGGCCAACGCTGCGAACTGACGATCCTGGCACTCGGCAAGCTGGGCGGCCGCGAGCTGAATTATCACAGCGACCTGGACGTGGTCTTTCTGTACGAGGCCGACGGCACGACCCAGCACAACCGGCGGGGCCGCAAGGGCGAGACCACGAACAATCAGCATTTCTTCAGCGAGCTGGGGCAGCGGATCATCAAAACGGCCAGCCACCTGGGGCCTTTCGGCCGGCTGTACGAAATCGATCCCCGTTTGCGGCCGACCGGCAAGAGCGGCGCCCTGGCGATGCCCCTGGCCGAGTTTGTGCGCTACTTTACCGAAGGTCAGGGGCGGCTCTGGGAGCGGCAGGCCCTGTGCAAAGGCCGGGTCGTATACGGCTCGGCCGAGGCAGCCCAGCGCACGCTTGAATCCGCCCACCAGGCAGCCTTCGAGGCCCAATTCGAGGCCGCCGACGCCACCAGCATCGCCGAAATGCGCCAGCGGCTCGAGGCCAGCGCGCACGCCTCGAACATCAAGCGCGGGCGAGGTGGCCTGGTCGATATCGAATTCCTGGTGCAGATGCTGCAACTCAAGTTCGGCCGCGACGACCGGTCGCTGCGCATCCCGGGCACGCTGGCCGCGCTAGCCGCCTTGTTCAAGGCCGGGCATTTGTCGAGCGAGGATTTCAAGTTCTTCACCGACAGCTACCGGTTTCTGCGCACAATGGAAGCCCGACTGCGGCTGATGAGCACCACGGCCCGTGACGACTTGCCCGACAACCCGGTCGAGCTCTCGAAGCTGGCCCACGCCCTGGGCTACAGCGACCCGCAGCCGCTGGTCGAGCGCACCAGCGAGTACCGGCAGCGCAACCGCGAACGCTTCGAAGCGATCCTTGACGCGGAGAGATAAGGCACGCATCGCGTAAGGAGCGACCGAAAAATAACTTCTTCGCAATCCCTCTCCCCTTGTGGGAGAGGGCACGGTGAGGGGCCGGGAAAAACGGAAGTTATTTTTCGGGCGATCCTTATACGCTGAGCTTCTCGCCGGGCTTGAGCACCGTGACTTCGACGCGGGTTTCCTTTTTGACGGATTCGGCCCAGGCGTCGGCATCCTGCTGGATGGGCGGCCAGGTGCCAAAGTGCGAGGGAACGGCCCGCTTGGGTTGCAGCAGCTTGACCGCCTGCAACGCGTCGGTCGGGCCCATCGTAAACAGATCGCCGATCGGCAGGATGGCCAGATCGAGGCCCACCGTGCCGATCAGCTTCATGTCGTAAAACAGGGCCGTGTCGCAGGCGAAATAAATGTTCGGGCCGCCGCCGGCCAGCGACAGCAAAAAGCCGCTCGGATTGCCGCCGTATTGTCCGTCCGGCAATTGCGAGCTGTGATGCGCGATCGTCAATTGCACGTGGCCGAACGCGTGCTGCGAGCCGCCGCCAAGGTTATGGGCCATCGTCCTTTCCACGCCCTGGGCGGTGAGCCACTGGCAGATTTCGAAGTTCGAAATCACCAGGGCGCCGGTCCGCTTGGCGATCTTCACTGCGTCGGAGCAATGATCGGCATGCCCGTGCGAGATCAGGATGAAGTCGGCCTCGACCTGGTCCGCTTTGACCGGGGCGGTCGGCGAATCGTCGAGAAACGGGTCGACCAGGATCGTGACGTCGCCCGTACGGAGCGACCAGGTGGCATGTCCCAACCAGGTAAGTTCGACGGCCATCAATGGACTCCCGTTCGGATTTTTTAGGCGTGCATGGGTTTGGGATTCTGATTCAAAGCCGGCCGGGCCTCGACGGCCGTCGCCAAGACGAGGAACTGCAAAAGCTGCCCGATCGAGCGCTCGTCGATGCACGGCAAGCGCAGCTCAACGGCCAACTGGCCGGCCGCCTCTTGGGCCGCCGCGGCTGCGGCCCGCGTTGTGTCCATCGTCTCCGAGAGCTTCTTGCCTGCTATCGTCAGACGATCGCGGCGCAACCGCTCGGCAACGACGTTCAGGACCAATGTTC
>DATCFX010000840.1:0-2086 GCA_036509275.1 Pirellulales bacterium
GGTTTATGACTTGGGCTCGGCTGGCCGTGCCGGTGGTGCCCAACTGCTGGACGGTGATCGAGGCGACCAGGTTGCCAATCGCGGCCGCTTCGACGGGCGTGGCGCCGGCCAGCAGCGCGGAAACCATGCCGGCCGTGGCGCTGTCGCCAGCTCCCACGGTATCGACCGGACCGGACACCGAATAGGACGGCACTTCCACCGGTTCTTCCGCCGGCCGCACCACCAGCACCCCGCGCTCGCCGAGCGTGCAAAACAGCGGACAGCCGGTGAGCTCGGACAATTGCCGGGCTGCTTGCCGGGCGACGCCGGGCTGATCCTTTTCGGCCGCCGAGCGGCCCAAGGCGGCCAGGCATTCGCCCACGTTCGGCTTGAGTGTGACCTGCCGAAAACGGGCGACCTGCGCGCGGCTATCGACAAAGATCAGCTTGCCCGGCGTGCTGCGCCCCAATTCGGCCAGATGCTGGCGAACCGCGGCGGTCACGACGCCCCAATCCTCCTCGTTCACCTGATCGACGACAATCAAACCGTCGCAGGCCTCGAAAGCGGCCGTGGCCGATTCAATTACCTGCTTTTCGGTAGCCGGTGACAGCGGCGCCCGATTGCGCAGGTCGAGCCGGTTCAACTCGTGCCACTGGCCGGCGGCGTCGCGCCGCATCGGCTTGGTGTACGTCGGCGTCAACCGGGCCGGGTCGCGATACAGTAGCCGGTCGTCGACCGGCAGACGCTGGAGTTCCTTGACCAGGTCGTAGGCCTGGCCGTCGTCGCCCAGCACCGCGACCGGCAGCAAGTGCCCCACGCCCAGGGCCGCCAGGTTGTTCATCACCGTGCCCAGCGCGCCCGGGCTGTTGCGGATCCGGGTCACCTGGTAGGCCTCGAGCCCGGTCTCGATCGAAGATTCTTGCAACTCGGGATCGAGGTCGAGATAGCGGTCGAGAAACAAATCGCCCACCAGCGCAATGCGGAGCTGCGCATAGCGGGCGAGCAACGCTTCCAGTCGCGCGAGCAAAATCATCACAGGCCCAACAGGTGCAGAAGTTCGTCTTGGCGGCGATAGTCGCCGATGATGATGTCGGCCCCGGCGCGAATCAAGCGGTCGCGCTTCCAGGCGTTGACGCCTTGCCTGGTTTCTTCCTCGCTGGCCACGCCGATGGCCACGCCGCCATTGCGGCGCGTCTCCTCGATTTCCACGTAACCGTCGCCGAAGGCCAGCAACTGGTCGCCGCGCACGCCCATGTCTTTGAGCAGCCGCTCGATGATCATCGCCTTGGAAAAACCCTGGTGATCGTCCAGCGCGCCGTAAATGTGCGGGCCGAAGAACTCCTCCAACTTGAGCGCTCGCACTTCGTCCTGCACGTAATTGAGATCCGTGCCGGAGGCCAGGTACAGCGTCAGCCCGCGCTCGCGCAGTTGCTCCAGCAGCCGGCGGCTGCCGGGCACGGTCAGCTCCTCAGGGTTGATGGATTGGTCCTTCAAACCGGCGACGCGATGCTCGATCTGCTCCCAGAGCAGGTCGTGGTAGCGGTGCTTGTATTCCAGCGGCGCTTGGGGCGTGCCGCCGCGGCTGGTCACTTCGTCGGCTAGTTGCATCATCTGGAAGATGGTTTGCTTGCCGTTGAGCCGCATCACGAACTCTTCGACGTGAACGGCCAACTGCTCGCGGGTCTCGCCCGAGCCGGTCTCGGCCAGCACGTCGACCATCATCGGAATCATCACCGCCTGCCAATTGCGGCGGATCAGCGACAGCGTGCCATCGAAATCGAACAGCACGGCCTTGAAATGGCCGCGCGGAAAGTCGGGCCGCAAAACTTCGATCGGACTGCTACCCAAAATCGTATCGGTCATGGTGCTCGCAATAGGGTAGGGTTGTGGTCGATGACCTGGCTTGGGACCGTTATTGATTGGCAAGGGGACCGGCGTTGGTTTTTTTCCGTAGCCCAGCCCTTCCAGGGCTGTGTATTACCCACAATTTTACCCGAGGGCTTGGGCTCCTCGGAGGCAGAGCAGCAGGGTTTCCAAGCCGCCCCAGATGGTTTGCCAGCCGGGCTCTCCATCGCCTTTTCGTCCCAGAAAGCCGCCGAGAGCCGCC
>DATCFX010000841.1:0-1064 GCA_036509275.1 Pirellulales bacterium
CGCTGTTGAATGCCGACCGCATTCGGCTGACCCAGGCTTTGGCCAACCTGCTGACCAATGCTGCTCGCTATACCAAATCGGAAGGCAGGATCTGGCTGACTGCGGAAGTCCTTGACGACGCGCTGGCGGTGCGGATCCGCGATACGGGGATCGGCATCGCGCCGGAGATGCTCCCGCGCATTTTCGGTTTGTTCGAGCAAGTGGATCCCGGCAAAAATCCCCACGGCGGCTTGGGCATTGGGTTGACGCTGGCCCAAAGCCTGATTGAAAAGCACGGCGGGACCATCGAGGCTCACAGCCCGGGACTGGGTTTGGGCAGCGAATTTGTCGTGCATCTGCCCCTGGCCCGCGAAACGCAAATGTACGAGCGGCCGCCGGCCACTCGGCCGGGCACAACCCGGCCTGCACAGGTGCGCCGGCGCGTGCTGGTCATCGACGACAGCGTCCCTACCGCCCAAAGCATGGCCCGAGTGCTCGAACTCTGGAACCACGACGTGCGGGTCTGTTACGACGCCGCGTCCGCCCTCAAAGTCGCCGAGGAGTTTCAGCCCCAAGTCGTGCTCTCCGACATCAGCTTGCCGGGCATGGACGGCTATCAGTTTGCCAGGCAATTGCGTCAAATCTCGGGCATGGACAACACCCGGTTGATCGCCATCACGGGGCATGGCCACGATGTTGATCGCCAACGATCGTCCGCGGCGGGTTTCGACCAGCACTTGCTCAAGCCCGTGAGCCCCGACGAACTCGCCGAGATCATGTCGGCGATCTAGCGGGCCGGGCCGGGCGTGTCGCGCAAAAAAAACCATCCTTCGACAAACCAGGCTTTTTCGCCAGGTAAGCAAAGGATGGGGCGTGCATCGCAGCCGCTGGTAATCGGCCGGGCTTTAGAAGTTAATTGGCTGCCTTGACTGCGGCTGCATTCGCGCCGGCGGCCTTGTTCTGCTGGTTGCCGAGCCTGCCATTGCCGGCGGCCTGGCCGGCACCGTTGAGATTGCCTGCCGTACCACGGTTCAGGCCGCCCTGGTTGTTGCCCTGCATGCCGTTGGCATTGTGATGGTGGTGAT
>DATCFX010000842.1:0-5779 GCA_036509275.1 Pirellulales bacterium
TGCTGTTGACCGAAAACCTCCAGCAACACGCCCTGGCCGCGCAGTCCACGCGCCAGCCCGTCGAGCACAGCCAGTTCGAGCCGCTCGAGCTGGTCGTTGGCCGAAGTGCGGGTCATGGCCGCCAGCCGCGCGGAAATTTCGGCGGCGTCCTTGCGAGCACCAACCAGCGAAGCCAATTCGCCGCCCAATTGCAATTGCGCTTCCGATGCCGGCGCGGGCTGTCTGGCCAAGGCGTCCCAGACTCGAGCCAGGACTTGCGCCGAATAGTTTCCAACTGCAGTCTCAACCGCGCGCCGCGTCCAAGCATCGTCGGCGCCGGCCAGCGCGATGGCCGCCAGCGGCTCGCTGAGATCGGCGTTTTCCAGCACGCCCATGCTGAGCGCCGTTTGAAAGCGGACTTTCGCGTCGCTGTCGCCGGCCAGTTTGATGACGGCCTGCCGTAGCGGCTCGCTCGCCGGCAGACGCGGCTCGGCCAGCTTGACCGCCTGCTCGCGCACGCGGGCATGCGTATCGGTCAATGCGGCCAGCAGCACCTGGTCGTCAGCGGCGTGCAGGCCGGCCAGTGCCCACAGCGCTTGCACCCGGGCATACGGCTGCGAGCCCGAGCGCGCCAACGACGCCAGCGGCGCGATCGCCGCGTGGTCCTGCCGCTGGTAGAGCAGCCGGGCGGCCGTTTCGCGCCACCAGGCATTCGGATGCTCAAGTGTTTTGACCAACTCGGCGGTCGAGGCCGAGCCGAGTTGCGGTTTGGGCGCTTGGCGCTGGGCGCCGGTTGCCACGATCCGCCAGATCCGCCCTCGGTCGTCGCCCCAGCGCAGATCGGGCCGAGTCTGCAATTCCTTGGGCATGAACTGCGGGTGCTCGATGACGGCCCGATACATGTCGACGATGTACAGCGCCCCGTCGGGGCCATTCTCGATGGCCACGGGGCGGCTCCAAGTATCGCGCGTGGCGAAGAACTCGCGATTGGCGCTCCCCGGGTGCGCGGTGAACGTCGCGCCCAGCGGTTCGAGGATCTCGCGGTGAACCAGGTTGCCCGTCGGCTCGCAGGTGAAGGCGTTGCCGCGCAGGTCGCGGAGCGCGTCGCCGCGGTAAAAGTCAGTGCCGCAGGCAGCCGTGAACTGGCCGTTGTGCAGATGGCTCGTGGCCCATTGCACGCTCAGCGGATAGATATGAGCATTGTTATCCGCGGCCGCCACGTCCCACATCACGGCCGGCACCGCCAGCAGCTTGTTCCGCGTGAGATAGCGATCTTCGAGCACGACGTGCTCGAGCGGATGGCGGTTGTTGCACAAAAAACGGTTGCCGTAATCATCAAAAGCCACGCCGAACTGGCCGTTGCCCGATACGGCCTCGCACGCGCCGCCGCGGGGCTCGAACCGCAGGTCGTGGTTCTTGAGCGACACGACCGGGTCCTGCGGCCGGCGCTGGTTGCGAGCCTCGCCGCCGCGCAGACCATTGGCCGCATAGATGTGATTATCCAGCGCGAACCGCGGATGGTTGACCCGCAGTTGCGGGTTCTCTTCCTTGAAGCCGGTGTACCAGGTGTCTTGCTGATCGGCCCGGCCGTCGCCGTCGTGGTCCTTGAGATACATGATCTTGCCGCTGACGGTGGCGATCACGCCGCCCTGCCAGGGCTGAATGCCGTTGGCGAACAGCAGCCCCTCGGCAAAAACGTGCATCGTTTCGTAGCGGCCGTCGCCATCGCGATCTTCGAGCAGCTTGATGCGGCTTTTGGGCTTTTCGCCCGGCCCGGGCGGATGCGGATAATCGCGCATCTCGGCCACCCACAGTCGGCCTTGCTCATCGAACTTGATAGCCACCGGGTCGACGATTTGCGGCTCGCTGGCCACCAGTTCCGCACGATAACCGGGCGGCAGCACGATCTGCTTCAAGGCCTCGGCCGGTTCGAGCGGGCTTTTGAGCGAGGCCGGCTGTGGCGCGGCCGCGATGGCACTTGCGCCGCCCGCACCAAACACGGGGGCGAGAAAGGCGATCAGTAGATAGCGCGCGGGAAGCATGCGGCGGGTTCCTGGGTAGGCAAGGGATGCGGCGGGCTGGGACCGCCATTGTAACCACGCCCATCCGCCACTTAAAGCCGCCGCGACCGCTTGGGTGCCAGGGCTGCCGGGCGGCAGAATGTCCTGGCGGAGCGTGCGGATACGTTATTATGGAATGGAGATCTGCACATGCTTGATTGGCGATCGACCGAACAACAACTTCTCCGCAACCCCTCTCCCGTGGCGGGAGAGGGTAGGGTAAGGGGGCGGAAAAAGCGGAAACTGTTTTCCGGTCGATCCTGAAGGGTGGTTTTCGGATGCGGCTGATCGGTTGGTTGATCGTTTTTCTGGCAGTTGCTTCGCCGGTGATGGGCGAGGCTACCGATGGCAACCTGCTGCGGGCCAGATTCGATGCAGCCATCGGAGCGAAGCCGCCGGATGGGTTCGAAATCGTGGGCGATGCCCGCTTCGGGGTGCTGGGCAATGCCAATTTGGAGACGAGCGGCCGCGGCGTGCGGCTGTTTTCGGCTACCGACGTCAATGGCGATGGCCAGCGGTCCGGAGCGGTCGTCTGTCGGCTGAAGGGCATTTCGCCCGAGGCGGGCCGTTGGTACCGCCTGCATATCCGCGGCTTGGCCCAAGTGGGTTTTGCCGTCCAGCAGGAGTTGCTGTACTTGAAGGTCGAATTCTTCAAGGACCAGGGACGCAACTCGTTGGATATGATTCGCAAGACGTTCTACGCCCAGGTCGAGCAGGATCGCCGCGACCTGGCCGACGCCGGCACCAACCGCCAGTTAGGGCCGGCGACCTGGCGGCATTTCGCACTGGAATTCCGCACGCCGTTTCCGCAAGTCGACACGCTGCGGCTCAGTGCCGGATTCGAGCAAGGCGCGGGGCGCGGTCCGCAGGCCGAGTTCTGGATCAACGACTTCGACCTCAAGGCAATCCCCGAACCGGCCGATTATGCGCCCCGCCGACCCAGCAGTGCGCCGCTGACGGACGCCGCGCTGGCGCGGCTCGTGCCGCTGGGGGGCCGCTGGTACTACGATCCGCGCGGCGGTGATCGCCAGCCGCCAACCCAGTTCGACGCGGCCAATGCCGACCGGCTGGTATATTGCAGCGCTCGGCTGGAAACGCCGTTTGCCGGCAACACGACCGCCTGGCTGCGCAGCGGCTGGCTCGATACGGCCGGCAGGCCGGTGGGCCGCGATCGCTACGTGCCCGACAACATGGTCATCGGCGTCACGCCCAGCCATCTGGTGATCCGCAGCCACAACCTGCCGAATCATCCCACGGCCACGTTCCCCGACCGCTGGCGCGCGATCGACGGCAACCCGAACTACATTCAGGAAAAGAACCTCACGCATTACATCCCGCTGGAGCCGCGCGAAAATCCGCAGCACGTCGCCATGGACGCCCAGAACTCGAACCGGGCCCTGCCAGGCGGGCCGATCGGCGTGGCCGTCAATGGCGTGATCTTCTTCAATCCGTTCGATCACATCGCCAACGGCGACGCGGTGTGGCGGCTCGATCGTTGTTGCGGGCATCCCAGTCCGATGTACGCGTACCACTATCACAAGTATCCAGTGTGCCTGAAATCGCCCTGGACCGACGACGGCACGGACCATTCGCCAGTCATCGGCTTCGCCTTCGACGGCTTTGCCGTGTACGGTCCCTACGAGGCTGCCGGCCAATTGGCAAAAGACGCCCGCGACCATCCGCTCAACGAGTTCAACGGCCACTCGGACCCCGAGCGCGGCTGGCATTATCACGTGACGCCGGGCAAGTTTCCGCACCTGATCGGCGGGTATTGGGGCACGATGGACGGGCGTAACCGCGGCGGTCCGCCCGGCGGCCCCGGCCCCGGCCGCATGCCCCCCGGGCGCGGCCCGCTGCCATTTCCGCCACCTTTTCGATAAGTCAGACGACGAAGAAGTTTGAACAGAAGCTCGCGAAGAGCGCTAAGAACGAAGAAGAGCCCGAATTACAATGAGCACTATCCGAACCACGCCATCGAACTCCTTGATTTTAGTGATGGACGAGTCTGTGGGGAAGATTCCGGCGACGATGCAGAACCGGCTCGTGGCGGCGACGGACTCTTGCGTTGCTGTCGGTTGTCGGCAAATGCACGACGGCCCAACGGAGATCCATTTTGATCCTGCCGGTGGCGCGTCGCCACAAGGCGAGTTGGTGTTCGAGGGGGACTTGCACACGCCGAGCCGAGAGCTGTCGGTGTGCTCGGTGACGAACGAGAAGCTCGTATTTGCATCTGTCAAGGAGTCCCGAACGCGAGTGCGGGTATTCGCAAATCATCCGTCCGAGCCCGATTGCATATACGTCATTTTTGGCTTCAATTGACTGGCGGAAACGCGGCCCGGCAATTTCTGCACATTCTCGGCGGCGACGGGGGCAGGATGGATTCTCGCACCGCCCGGCGGCCACGGCCGAATGCCGTTCGGCGGAGGGCCAGTCCCCTTCCCACCGCCGTTGCGATAACCAGGACGACGAAGAAGTTTGAACAGAAGCTCGCGAAGAGCGCTTAAGGACGGAAAAGAGCCGGAGCCACTGACCACAGCGTGCTCAGCACTCAGCCACCTTCCATATTTTTCCTTCCCTGTTCTCCTCTCTTTTTCCTTCTCTTTTTCTTCGCGTCCTTCGCGAGCTTCTGTTCAACCGTCTTCGTTGTTCTTTGCTTGGAACCCGACCGGCGGGACATTCATGGGCGCGTCCGCTCACGCGTTGGCTTGAAACCGCTTGCGGCCGATCGGGGATTGCCGCCATCATGGATGCATGACGACGATCCCGGAAGCGCTCGCAATTGCTGTCCAACACCATCAAGCCGGCCGTCTGGCGGTGGCTGAACAAATTTGCCGGCAGATTCTGGCCGTCGACCCGAAGCATTCCAATGCAATCAATCTGCTGGGCGTGATCGCTTACCAGGCGAGCAGGCCCGAGGTGGCCGTCGACCTACTGTCGCAGGCGATTCAATTAAACGAAACCGAGCCTACCTTTCATTGCAACCTGGGCAGCGTATTCCAGGCCCTGGGAAACCGGGAGCAAGCCATCGCCTGCTACCGCCGGACTCTGGAACTCAAACCAGATTTTGCCGAGGCACAGGCTAACCTGGGCATTGCTTTGCAAAGCCTGGGCAGGCTCGAAGATGCCGCTGCCTGCTACCGGCAAGCGCTGAAATTGAAGCCCGACTATGTCGACGTACACAACAACTTGGGCAATATCTTGAAGGCCCAGGGGAATCTGGATGAAGCGGCTGCCTGCTATTGCCGGGCACTGGAATTGAAGCCGGACTTCGCCGTGGCGCACAGCAACCTGGGCACCATCTTCGAGGATCAAGGACATCGGGACGAAGCGATTGCCTGCTATCGCCGGGCACTGGAACTGAAGCCGGACAGCGCTGAGGCGCACTACAACCTGGGCAATGCCTTGCGGGCCGAAGGCCGGCTGGACGAAGCGGTCGCCTGCTACCACCGGGCTCTGGAACTGCAGCCGGCCGATGCCGAGGCGCACAGCAACCTGGGTAGTGCGCTCATGGACCTGGCGCGGCCGGACGAAGGGCTCGCCTGCTACCGCCGGGCTCTGGAACTGAAGCCCGGCTCTGCCGAGATGCACAACAACCTCGGCAATGCCTTTCGGGCCCAGGGCAAGCTGGACGAAGCGGTCGCCTGCTACCGCCGGGCTCTGGAGCTGAACCCGGACGTCGCCGAGGCGTCGAGCAACCTGGGCACCACGCTCAAGGAACAGGGAGATGTGGACGAAGCCAT
>DATCFX010000843.1:0-2213 GCA_036509275.1 Pirellulales bacterium
CAACCATGCCGGCACGGCTGGCGGCCTGCGCGAAGGCAAAGGCACCTGCTGGGAAGGCGGCGTCCGCGAGCCGTGCATCATGCGCTGGCCGGGCCACATCCCCGCCGGCACCAACAGCAATGCGATGCTCATGACCATCGATCTGCTGCCGACGATCGCCGGACTCGTAGGAGCCAAACTGCCGCCGCTGCCGATCGATGGTCTGGATGTCTGGCCGCTGATTGCCGGCACGCCGGGCGCCAAGAACCCGCACGCAGCGTATTTCTATTGGTATCAGAATAACCAGTTGCAGGCCGTCGTCACGGGCGATGGCCGCTGGAAGCTCCAGTTTCCGCACACCTACCGCACGCTGGCCGGCCAACCGGGCGGCCGCGACGGAAAACCGGTGAAGTACCAGCAGCGGAAGATCCTCGAGCCTGAGTTGTACGATCTCGATCACGATCGCAGCGAGACGACCGACGTTGCCGGGCAGCATCCCGAGATTGTCGCTCGGCTGCTCGCGCTGGCCGAGCAAGCCCGAAGCAAGCTGGGCGACTCGCTCACTCGCCGCACCGGTGCCGAGCAGCGTGAGCCGGGCAAATTGCCGCCGGAGAAGCGGCCCGCCGCGAAATCATAATCATTGCACCTTCAAAAAGGGCGGACCACGAAGGCACCAAGGACAAGCAGGATGACGGAGTCAGTAAACGAGCCGCTTGATGCCGTCCTTGAGCAATGGCACGTTGAAATTGAGCAATAATCCCAACCGGTTACCGGTTAATTTCAAGTACGAGAGCAACTGCGCCTCGTACAGCGGGATCATGCGTTCGACGGATTTGAGCTCGACGACCACCGATTCCTCGACCCAGATGTCCATTCGCAGGCCGGCGTCGAGCCGAACGCCGTCGTACATCACCGGCAATAGAACTTGTCGCTTGAACGGAACACCACGTTTTGATAGCTCGTGGCACAGGCAGGCTTCGTAAACCGACTCCAACAGCCCCGGCCCCAAGGCGCGATGCACGGTCATACCTGCATCAATCACCGCGAGCGCGACTGCCTCGGTCCGTTCAGGAATCGGCTCGTGCATCTTTTCCTCTCCTTCGTGCTCTTCGTGTCGTCGTGGTTTTAAGCGTTTCGTTTCAATGCGCGTCGCGGAACCCGTTGCCGTTTGCCGATCCATAACGTCAAAGAAAAAACCACAAAGGCACGAAGGACACGAAGGAATTCAATATGCCCAATGAACGGTAGCCACTTACACAGTGCTTGCCACTGCCTCGGTCCGTTCAGGAATCGGCTCGTGCATCTTTTCCTCCCCTTCGTGCTCTTCGTGTCGTCGTGGTTTTAAGCGTTTCGTGTCAATGCGCGTCGCGGAATCTGTTGCCGTTTGCCGATCCATAACGTCAAAGAAAAAACCACAAAGGCACGAAGGACACGAAGGAATTCAATATGCCAAACGAACGGTATCCTGTTGCACAGTCAAATTCAGACGCACACGTTATTAATAATTATTTGGCAGTGATGGTGAGCCAAAGCTGATCGGTTTTGGTGCCGCCGCTAAAGCCTTCGATTTCGGCTTGGGCACGGCGAGTGTAGGAGCGCTCGCCCAGCGCGGTGCCGAGGATTTGGATCGGGCCGGAGAAGGGTTGGGCGCCGGCGGCCAGTTTGAACGTGGCGTTGCCGGCCGAGAACTCGCCGGCGCGCGACTCGATCGCCGAGCAGCGGGCCGTGGCGGGCAGGCCGGCGAGCGTCAGACGAATCGGGGCTTGGCAGCCGTTGCGGCGATCGATGATTACGGGCAGGCCGAGCTGCCCGCCGGTGGTCGTCGACCAGAGGCCCGCGCCGACCTTGAGCACGAAATCGGGCTCGGCCAGCGAAGCCCGCAGGCGGTAGGCATAGCGCCAGCCGCCGTGGCCGTATAAATCGCGAACCGTGAGCCGGAATTGACCGCCCAGCGGCACGGTGTACATCAACTCGGGATCGCGGCGGCCTTCGTTGTCCTCGGCTGCGGCGACGCGGTTGCCGTCGGCATCGTCGAGCACCAGGGCGCCGTCCAAAGGAAAACCCAGCTCTGCGCTTTCGAGCCGAAAGCAGACCGTCTGGCCGTCCTGGGCGAAGAACGAATAACTGTCTTCGTCGCCCGGCCGGGCGATCACGCCGCTGGTGCAGCCGGGCAAATGAATTGCGTTGGCGTGCTGCGGCGGGTTGGGCTCTCGTTCGAGCTGCGTCGCGACGTC
>DATCFX010000844.1:0-7658 GCA_036509275.1 Pirellulales bacterium
ACGACTCGGCTCAGTCCTGGTACGTGAAGAGCAATGTTCAATGCTCGCTGAAGCATTATGAAGATGCCAAGGCGTCGTTGGAAAAAGCCCTGCAAAAGTCCCCCGCCGATCTGGTCTACCAGCAGGCCCTGCAACAAATCAACATGGCGCTGGGCCAGGGCGAGAATCGCCTGGTACGCGAGGAAGTGGCGGCGGTCGAACTGCCGCCGGTGCTGCGTGCAGCCGCTCCGGCCTCGCTGCCGCCGGCGGCCCTGGCCGGGGCCGGCGCCTGGTACCGCTTCAAGGCCAAGGCCATCGAGTTCCGGGCCGGCAAGGAATTTCGCGAGACGACCTACCGCTCCGTGCAATTGGTCGACCAGACGGGCGTCGAGCAATTCAGCACGATCAATATCGGTTTTTCGCCCACGTCGCAGCAAGCCTTCGTCAACGAACTCACCGTGTACGACGGCCAGGGCCAGAAGGTGGCCAGCGGCAATATCGATACCTACTACATGGTCGACGATACCGATGGCGACGTGGCTTCGCACCGTAAGAATTTGCGCATCCCGGTGCCGGGATTGCGGCCGGGATATCGCCTCGATGTGGTCAGCACGGTGCGCGCGTTGTCCGCCTACGACAAGTTTCCGTTCGAGGTTTTTCCGCTGAGCTCCTCGCTGCCCACGGCCCGCTGCGCCTTGTATCTGCACGGCGACGTGGCCGACGTCGTCGCCAAGACGCCGGAGGCAGTCACCACGGCCAAGACCCACGACGTGTTCTCATGCGTCGTCGATCATCCGGCGAGCTTGCGGCTCGAGCCCCTGGCCGACGCCGCTGTGCAGCACCTGCCGACCGTGTACTTGAACGATCGTCGCAATACCTGGCAGGCCGAGGTCGACGACTACCTGCAGATGATCCAGGACCGCTTGAAGCTGCCCGAGCGGACGCGCCAGCAGGCCTTGCAACTCGTGGCCGGCCTCGACGGCCCGGACGCGAAAATCGCGGCGCTGGTGCGCTACGTGCAGCACAACGTCACGTACAAGGCCATCGAGTTCGGCCGGCGCGCCCGCGTGATGAATCCTTCCGATCAGACGCTGGCGCATCGCTACGGCGACTGCAAGGACCACAGTCTGCTGTTGGTCCATCTCTGCCAGGCGGCCGGCATTCCGGCGCAGCTGGCTTTGATCAGCGCGTCGGGCGACACCGTGGCCGACATGCCTTCGCTCGATCAGTTCAACCATGAGATCGTGTATCTGCCCGGCGCGAGTGGAGGCCGCTTTGTGGATTGCACCGACAAATTCAACGACCTGGCCATGCCGGTGCCCTATGCGCTGGCCGGCAAGCAGGCCTTGGTGATCGAGCGCGGCAAGGGCCGGCTGGTGCGCGTGCCCGAGTGCCCGCAAGGCCTCAACCGGCTCCAGAGCCAGCGTAAGGTACAGTGTACGCCCGAGGGCGAGCTCGTCGTCAACGAGCGCCTGAGTTGTCACGGCTATTGGGCCGGCTCGATGCGGGCCACGTTCAAGGGGCTTAGCAGCACCGGGCGCAAGACGATGCTCGGCGCGCTCGCGCCGGGCGCTGGCTTGCTGCAGGTGCTCGACGTGCGCGTGGAAAATCTGGACCGCACCGATGCCCCGTTCGTGCTGATTACCGATTATCGCCTGGACCAGTTGTTCAACCAGGACGGCAATCATTTGTTGGGCATGCTGCCGCTGATGTGGGAACAGCGGCCCCTGGACGTGGAATACACGAGCCGCCGGCAGACGCCGTTTCGCTTGGCGTCGCCCAGCGAGTTCGAGGTGCAGACCATGCTCGAGCTGCCGCGCGGCTACGCGCTGGCCCCGCTCGATTCCTCGGAGTCGGCCGGATCGGGCGAGTTTTTTCATTGGAAACTCCACGTCACGCCTACCCCCGGCGGGGCCACGATCGATCGCGAATGCGGCCGCTCGGGAGGCCACTTTCAGGCCGATCGCTACGCCGATTTCTATCGCGAGGCCCAGGCCACGCGCAAAGCACTCGCGCCCAAGCTAATCATCCGTCGCAGCGGCAGTTGAGGCTGCTGAGCGCAGCGGATGAGTCCCGCGGACCGCAGTCGGCGGGGGTTGCTGCATGCCCCCCGGTGCCGGCCATTTGGACTTCGCGCCGTCGGCGATTGGCATCTAGAATCGCGGTAGGCGTCCCTGCTGCCGGATGGCGCTGTCTGTTCCCCGGAGATTGGTTGTCGATATGCCACGTGCGATCGCGGTTGTTGGAGACTTGCACTACGAACCTCATTTGGCCGACCAGTTTGTCGCGGCGCGGCGGCAACTCGCCGCGCTGGCTCCCGAGGCCGTCGTGCAGCTCGGCGATCACGGCGGCTATAGCCATTGCGGCTCGCAGCAATCGTTTGACGAGGGGCTTGAATTCCTCGCCGGCTTCGACTGCCCGACGTACACGCTCATCGGCAACCACGACTTGGAAGGCGCCGAGTTCGCGCGCGACGAGCAATCGGTCGCCGCGTTCTGCCAGACCTTTGCGCTCGAGCGGCCGTATTACACGATCGATCTGGGCGACGCGTTGGCCGTCTGCCTGTCGAGTACGGCGTTTCGCACCAACCTCGCCAGCCATCACGAAGTCCACCTCGACCCGGCCCAACTCCACTGGCTGCGTACCACGTTGGCCGCGCACCCCGACCGGCCGACGTTTGTCTTTTCGCACGCGCCGATCCTGGGCTCCGGCGCCCGAGCGCTACAGAGCGTCCACCTCAAGTGCCCCAACGCCTGGCTCAACCATACCGACCAGCCGGCGCAATTCGCACGCCTGGTCGAAGAGCATCCGCAAATCAAACTCTGGTTTTCAGCCCATAATCACTTGGGCCAGCAATACGCCGATTCGATCACGCGGCTGGGCCATTGCACGTGCGTACACACGGGAGTCATCGGCGAGATCTCGCGCGATGGCCGGCATCAGAGCCGCATGCTGGCTTTCGACGGTTGTGGCTTTGAACTCTCAACGGTCGATCATGATTTGCAGTTGCGCATAGTCGACGTCCAGCACGATTATCGCTCCGGCAGTTGGCGCCGCATTTCAGCCTGCGCCGCTGCCGACGAGAGCGTTCACTTCGCCCCGCCGCCGATGCCGCGCGGCCGGCAGCGATTGGCGATCGGCGACAGCGTATTCGCTACCAATCGCGACATGATCGTGGAGTACGATCGCCACTGGTCCGCGCCGCTGGGAGTCGTCCACGAAAAGCTGGCCGGCGCCACCGTGCGCGTCAAGGGCGAGAGTCTCGAAGTGCTGGGTCCCTTCGGCGGCATCGCGTACCGCCCCGGCATTGCCGGCCGCTACAGTCAGATCTTTGCGCCCAACCCCTGGCGCGCCTCCCGCCGCTCCGCCTAACCAGTACGCTGGCGCAAACCGCCAAATCGCACGCTCCCGGATCGCACGCTGCCGGATCAATGCCCGGTGCTGCTCCAACTCGGCGGATCGCTGGCCGGGAAGGAATCGAACGATGCCTGCTCGACGGCATCGTCATCGTCGAGTGCGGCCCGGCCCTCGCGAGCTACCTGGTCCCGTACGCGGCAGACTGCCTGCGAGGCGGCACAGCCGGCGGTCGAGATCCCCAGCGACTCGTACAGCATGCAGCGGCCGGAAATGCCGCGGTACACGAGTGCCCCGCCGGCCAGTGCCAGCACCGTGCCGGACAACCAGCCGCGACGCAGGCCGGCCGCCACCAATGCAGCGCCGACAACAGCCGAAGCGGCTCGTTCGAGTTCCCCCACGTTCACGTTGGGCGGCGGCAGACTGCCCGGCGCCGCAATATCCGGATGCATGCCACCGCTCATCCCATCACGCTCGGTCTTCGAATTCATGGCTCAAGATCTCCTGGAAACGCCCGGATTGCGGCGAGGTTGAAACCGTTTCGCGGCTGGAGACGAAGCAAACCTTGTGCCCGGATGCCGGCCGCTGAAGAAAACAGCCCGCGCGCACTTTGCGCGCAGGCTGACGGTACCCACAGACGCTCCGCCGGCCGGAGCGGAGCCTCTCCCGCATTTTACCGCCGCACCAGGGCACCGGTCAAATTTCGGGTGAGCCAAGCAGCCGTAGGTGCCGCGAGCCGAGCGGCACTGGTGGTGCTAATCGGCCCCGCTCCGGCAGGCTCGGCTTGCCGGGCCTACGGGCAACGGCAACTCGGACGCCCGACGGAAAACGAAGGGGCAGGGAAACAAAGGCCCCCCAAAACAAAGCCCCATTTTGCTCCGCTATCCCATTGCTCCGCTAGCGCATACGCCGAGATGCCAAGCCGCCGCACAAGCATTGCACCGCCAGCGTCTACGGACAGGTACGCGGCGCGCGCGTCAGCACGACGGCCGCTTCGCCGGGAATGCGCCAGTTGTCGTCGCTCTCGAGGGGCGGGGTGCCGGTGCCGCCGTAACTGGGCGACTCGCTGGACCATAAGAGCCGCCACTGATGCTGCCAGACCGGAGCCAACAGCGGCTCGGGGGCCGGGTCCAAGTGCAAGTCGCGGCCGAAGTTGACGATCAGCAGCCGATCGTCGTCGTCGGGTCCGAAAAACCGCAGCACGAAAGCATCGTTAGAGAGCACCGCGCCCGCGAGCCGGGCGGCGTCTTGGGTCGCGAACACCGGATCCTCGCGCCGCAGGCGCAGCAGATCGCGGTGCAGCAGCAGCGTCGGCGCGTGCCGCTGGCGATCGCTGAAGTCGAGCTTCGAGCGTTCGAACGTGCGCGGATCGGCCGGGTCTGCGAACACCGCTTGCATCTCGTCGGTGGCCAGCGAACGAAACTGCGCCAAGAACTTGACGCGTCCGGCGGCCACTTGCCGGGCGCGCTGCGCGTCGTTGTCGGCGAAGTATAAAAACGGGCTCGAACTGGCGAATTCCTGCCCCTGGAACAACAGCGGCGTGCCGGGAATCAACAGCAGATAAGCGGTCATCGCCCGCATCCGGCCGGGACTGGCGAGCTCGTGGACGCGCTGGCCGCGGGACGAATTGGGCACCTGGTCGTGGTTTTGCAGGAAGTTGACAAACGTGGCCGCCGGCAGGCCGAAGGTGGGCGAGCCGCGGCGAGCCTTCTGCCATGCATAACGCTGGCCTTGATACAAAAATCCCCACTTGGCCAGTGAGACGAATTCCTGCGGCGAGCCGAGATAGTCGGTGTAGTAGGCCTCGTTGCGGCCGGTGAGCCGCACCATGGCCGCATGATGGAAGTCGTCGTTCCACAGGGCGTCCAGCCCGCATCCGCCGTGCTGACAGGGCCGCACCAACTGCGCGTGCTGCGGCTCGTTCTCGCCGAGCACAATTACCTTCCGATCCGCCGCCGCGCATTGGGCCGTCTCGCTAATCGCCCGGATGATGTGCGGTTCGCTGGCGTCGTAGAGCGCCTGCGTGGCATCCAGTCGCAAACCGTCGAAATGAAATTCCTCGATCCAATAGCGAACGTTCGTCAGAAAGAATTCTCGCACCGGGCCGGCGTTCTGGCCGTCGAAATTGATCGGCTCGCCCCAGTCGTTCGAGTAGCGGTCCGTGAAATAATCGCGGCTGAACTCGCCGATGAAGTTGCCGACCGAACCGAAGTGGTTGTAAACCACGTCCAGCAGTACCGCGAGCCCCTGCCGATGGGCCTCGTTGACGAAAGCACGCAAGTCGTCCGGCTCGCCGTACAGCCGGGTCGGCGCAAATTGATTCACGCCGTCGTAGCCCCAGCCAAAGCGGCCGTGAAAATCCGCGATCGGCATGACTTCCAGGCACGTGATCCCCAAGCTGGCCAGCTCGGCCAACTCTTGCGTCGCCGCGGCCCAGCTACCCTCGGGAGTGAACGTGCCGACGTGCATCTCGTACAAAACCAGGCCCGCCAGACGAGCGCCCGGCCAAGCCGCATCGGACCACCGAAAACGGGCCGAATCGACCACTTGCGACGGCCCAAAGGGTCCCTCCGGCTGAAAGCGCGAGGCGGGATCGGGCAGCCGGTCGGCTTGGCCGTCGAGTTGGAAGCGATAGCGCGTGCCATGCGCGGCGCTCGGCAGCGTGCCGAAAAAATAACCGCCTGCCTCGCGCCCCAACGCCAGGCGATCGCCCTCGCCCGGACCGCCTTCGAGCACGACATCTATCCGCTGGCGCTGCGGCGCCCAGACGCGAAACGAAACGCCCCCCTCGGCCGCGATCTCGGCTCCGATCGGATAGCGGCGATTTTCTGCGCAGTGGGCGGACGATTGCATGGATGGATCATCGGTCTCAGTGACGCTTGTTAGCTGCGCGCGAACTAAGAATCGCCGCGATGCGGCCGGCCAGCGGCGAGGCTTCCAAGGCTTCCAATCCGCCGGGTAGCGGAATCGACCAGTTCGGCCATTGCGCGACCGTGCCCGGCATATTGGTTCGCTCGCGGACCGCCAGCGCGTCCTCGAGCGTGGCGGCCACAATCAAAGACGGGCTTTCGGCAAGCAACATGTATGCCCGTTCGATTACTTTTTCCGTCGGCGTGTCGCCGGGCAAGCCGCCGCCTTGGGCCAGGCGATCCTTGATCTGCTGCATGGCCGCGGCGCTCGGCTTCAGTCCGATCGCCTCTTGCGCGGCCAGGTCTTCGCCCGTCCACAGGCCGGCAATGGTCGGCAAGTCGTGGGTCGTGACGGCGACCATCGCCAACGGCGGATAATCGCGCGGTGGCGTGGTTTCGAACCACAGCAGCCGGTATGACAGCACATGGCGCTCGGCCAATTGCTCGCGGACTCCCATTTCCACCGTGCCCAGGTCTTCGCCCACGACGAATGCGCCGGCTCGATGGCTCTCCAGCGCGACAATCGCCAGCAGTTCATCGGCCTTGTAGCGTACGAAGGTGCCGTTTTGCGGCCCCATGCCCTGCGGAATCCAGAACAGCCGGAACAGCCCCATCACATGGTCGATGCGCAGGGCTCCTGCGTGCCGCAGCACGCCTCGCAGCGTTTTTACCACCGGCTCGTAGCCGCACGCACGCAGCTTGTGCGGGATGAAAGGCGGCAGGCCCCAGTCCTGTCCCTGCGTGTTGTACATGTCCGGCGGTGCGCCAACGCTGCAACCTTGGGCCAGAATGTCCTGCCAGGCCCAAGCATCGGCGCCGCCAGGATCGACACCGATGGGCAGGTCGTGCATCACGGAGATTTCGGCCGACGCGCGGGCCAGTTGCTCGTCGGTCAGCCATTGTAGCCATTGATGGTAGCGGACCCGATCGCGGTGCTCGTCGATCCAGGCGGCGATCGCCGGGCTATCCGGGCGCCGGTACTGGGCGGGCCAGACGTGCCAGTCGGGGCCGAGCTGTTCGTTGAGCGTGCAGAATGCGGCAAACTGCTCCAGCTCCGCACCCTGCTCGCGGCAGTATTGATCGAACCGCTGGCTGCCGCCGAATCGCGGCCACAATCGCTCGAGCGCCTGCTGCTTGAGCTGATAAATGGTGTCGCGGTCGATGCGCGGCGTCTGATTGAGCGCGTGGCCGGCCGCCGCCAGAGTGCCCAGTTCTTCGCCCAGCGCCGCGGCGCCGGGCACTTCCTCGATCCGCAAATAAAGCGGGTTGCGGAACCGCCGGCTGCCGGGATAGTAGGGACTCGTCTGCTGTGGCGTGCGCGGAGCCACGGCCCCCAGCGGATTGATCAGCAGTAGCCCGGCGCCTTGACTGGCCGACCAGCGGGCCAGCCGCCGCAAATCTCCCAGGTCGCCGATG
>DATCFX010000845.1:0-4967 GCA_036509275.1 Pirellulales bacterium
GTGTTGATGCCGCCGATGAGCCAGTTGAGCTTTTCGCTGGCCGCCTCGAACGGTTCGGGATACATGTAGTGGTAGGCCTCGACGCTGAGAAACAGCACGCCGAAGAACATGACTTCGGTAGCCAGGAAGACCCACATGCCGAAGGCGGCCGTCTCGTGCTGCTGCCCGAGATCGGCATATTGCTCCTCGAGCCGATGCCGCACGAGCAGCGTGCCCTCGAGCGTTTGCCGCGTTTCGGCGGTCATCACCACGCCTTCATGGCTCATTTTGGGCCTTCCCCAGGTGATATTGATACGGATCGCGGACGACGATCGGCGTCTTCTCGAAATTATGTTTCGGCGGCGGCGAGGGGGTCTGCCATTCCAGGCCCGTGGCCTTCCAGGGGTTGTCGCCGGCCCGCTTGCCGTAGCGTAGCGAAAGTGCCAGGTAGCCCAGCGGCAGCAAGTAGCCGACTCCCAGAATCGAGGCCCCTGCCGTGCTCAGCACGTTCCAGACCTGGAACTCGGGCGCGTACACGTGATAGCGGCGCGGCATGCCGTTGTAGCCCACGATGAATTGCGGCAGGAACGTGAGGAAGAAGCCCACGAAGATGATCATCGCCGACAGCCGCGACCACCACTCGGAATACATGCGGCCGGTCATCTTCGGCCACCAATAGTGCAAGCCGGACATGTAGGCCATGACCATGCCGCCGACCATGATGAAGTGGAAATGGGCGATGATGAAATACGTATCGTGGACGTGCAGGTCGAGCCCCAGCGTGGCCAGGAACAGCCCGGTCAGGCCGCCGATCGTGAACAAGGCCACGAAGCCCAGCGCAAAGAGCATGGGGGTTTCGTACGAGATCGAGCCCTTGTAGAGCGTGGCGGTCCAATTGAACACCTTGATCGCCGAGGGCACGGCCACCAGGAAACTCAGGCTGGAAAACAGCAGCGCCGCGTACATCGAGATGCCCGCCACGAACATGTGATGCGCCCAGACCAGAAAGCTGAGGCAGGCGATTCCGAAACTCGAGTAGCACACGAACACGTAGCCGAACAGCTTCTTGCGCGCGAAGCAGGGAATCACCTCGCTGGCCACGCCCATGCCCGGCAGGATCATGATGTACACGGCCGGGTGCGAGTAAAACCAGAACAGGTGCTGGAACAAGATCGGGTCGCCGCCCAGCGCCGGGTCGAAGATGCCGAATCCCAACACGCGCTCGATGATCACCAGGATAAAGGACATGGCCAACACCGGCACGGCCAGCAAAAAGATCAGGCTCGTGGCATAGATCGTCCAAACGAAGATCGGCAGCCGGAACCAGGTCAGCCCGGGAGCGCGCAGCCAATGCGTGGTGACCACGAAGTTCAAGCCGGTGAGCAGCGATGAGAAGCCGGCGATCACCACGCCCAGCATCGTCATCAGCACGTTGTAGTGCGACGACTCGGTGGTGTAAGGGGTATAAAAGGTCCAGCCCGTGTCGATGCCGCCGGAAAACATGGCAAACAGCGTCCAGCCCGCGCCGATCACGAACAAATACCAGCTCAGCAGGTTCAGTCGCGGAAACGCCAGGTCCTTGGCCCCGATCATCAGCGGCAGCATGAAGTTGCCCAAGACCGCGGGAATCACCGGCACGAGAAAGAAAAACACCATGATCACGCCGTGCATGGTGAACAGCCGGTTGTAGGTATCGGCCGAAACGAGGCCGCCGTCGGGCGTCAACAGGTTCAGCCGTACCAGCGTGATGGCAAAGCCGCCCAGAAAGAACATGGCCGTGACCACGATCAGGTACATCAGGCCGATGCGCTTGTGGTCCTTGGTCAAGAGCCACGAGGCGATGCCGTGGGCGATATTCAAATACGTCTCGCTCACGCGCTCCGGCGGCTGGGCGATGACTTTCGGCGAGGGCAGCGTCTGGGTGCTCATGGCTTTCCGTTTTTTTGTTCGGCGGCGGGTTTGGTCTTGTGTTCGACCGGGGCGGGAAAATCCTCGACCCGTTGCGGCGTGCCGCCCTGCGCCAGCGAGCGGAAAAAGGCGATCAACTCGATCAGCTCTTCCTCGCTCACCTGGCCGCGGAAGGTAGGCATCAGATCGGTCCAGCCGCTGACGATCTTCGCGCTGGGATCCAGAATCGATTCGCGGATGTAGCTCTCGTCGGCCACCACCACGCGGCCGTCGGCCAACGGCACGCGCTGGCCATACAGCCGCTCGAGCACCGGGGCCCGGGCGTGCTCGTTGGCGCTGTGGCAACTGATGCAGCGATACTTGAGAAACGTCTTGCGGCCTTCCAGGGCCAGCGAGCCTTCGGCCCCCAGGTGCAGCCAATCTTCGTAGTCGGCCGGCTCCATGACCACCACCTTGCCGATCATGCCGGAATGGTTCGTGCCGCAATATTGCGAGCAGAACAAGTGGTACTCGCCCGGCCGCGTGGCCTCGAACCAGACCGACGTGTAACGGTCGGGTAGCACGTCCATGTGGACGCGAAAGGCCGGCACGAAAAAGCTATGGATCACGTCTTCGCTGGTGAGCAGCATCTTCACCGGCCGGCCGATCGGCACGTGCAGCGTGTTGATCTCGCGCTGCCCTTCGGGATGCTGGAATTTCCACATCCACTGTTTGGCGATCACATAAATCGGCGTGGCGTCATCAGGCGCGCGAAACGCGTCGAAATAGACCTCCGCGCCCCACACGAACATGAAGACGAAGATCACCGCCGGCGTCAGCGTCCAGAACCACTCCAGCGCCCGCGACGATTCGGTCTCCGCCGGCGTTCCCACGTCCTGCGGGCGGCGGCGATAGCGAATCGCAAAATAGATCAGCAGAAACGCCACCAAGAGCCCCATCACCCCGCAGATGGAAACGAGGAAATACAGCAGCTTGTCGACGTGCTCGGCCGTGGTCGAAGCCTGGGGCGGAAAGATAGCGATTTCAGCCAGCATCATGTGCCTCCTGCCGGCCGGAAGCTTCGGGCGCAGGCTGCGCGTCGGCAGCTTCGGGTGCCATGCCCGCGAGCGCGGGCATCGCCGCCTGGCTGCCGTTCCGCCGGTCGTGCCGAACGAGCACGGTCAGCAGCGTGCCCAGGGCCAGCATCGTCAGCACTCCACCCGCGCGCACCAAGTTCAGAATCGCCGCGCCATATTTGCCGGCAGTCGGATCGTAATGAAAGCAGAACAGCATGATCTGATCGACTGGCGAGCCGATCTTGTTGGCCGAGGCCTCGACCAGTCCCAGCCGCAAGTCGCGGCTCTTGAAATTCACGTCGTAGAAATACCGCGAAATCTTCCCGCCGGGCGTCAACAGCACAATGCCGCTGGCGTGGGCAAACTGATCGCGCTTGGCATCGTACGCGTAGCGGAAGCCCACGGCACGGGTGAGCCGCTCGATGGCCGCGGGCTGACCGGTGAGAAAGTGCCAGCCGGCCTCGCCGCCCGGCCGGCCATAATGCCGGACGTAAGCCGCTTTTTTCGCGGCGGCAATGTCCGGCTTTTCGCGCGGGTCGAAGCTCACAACCAGCACCGTGAACTCCTTGCCCGCTGTAAACGTCACGTCGCGCAACCCCAGCACCAAGCCGTTGAGCACCTGCGTGCAGAGCATCGGGCACTGAAAATACGCCAACACCAGCACGACCGGCCGCGCGCCGAAATACTCGCGCAGCGCCACTTGCCGGCCCGTCTCGTCGGCGAAGACCAGATCGAGCGGAACTTGTGCGTCGAGCCGTTGATCGTAGCCGACTTTTTCGAGGCCCAGAGGAACCAGTTTGGCGGCGAAGCTCGGACCTGGGCAGAGCAAGCAGAGGGCGATGGCGAGCACAAAGTGCGCGGGCAACGGCACACGGAGTGTGCCTGCTACTTTGGGAGATTGGGTCGAGGGGGACGTTACCATCGGGGCTCCTTCCGCAGCAGGCGGCCGGAATTCGATTCACCACTGTCGACCAGGCCGTTGTCGCGAGACGGTCCTGGCGGCGCGTTGGTCCGTGTTTTCAATTGATCGGCCACGAGTTGCATGGCCCGTTCGATGGGGATGTGTACAAAGCCATCGTCCGGCGTGTCGCCGTAACTGTGCAGCACGGCCTCTTTGGCCGCCTCGCGGCGATAGACATTCTCGCGCGCCAAGCCCTTCATCCGGTCAATCTCTTCCAGCCGCGGCTCGAGCGGCAATTGGGCCTCGGGGGCCGATGGAGCGGGGGCCAGCGGATAAGGCGACTTCTTCTGCGCAGCCTGCTGCCGCCCGTGGCTGCGATAGAACTCGAGCACCAGGAAAAACTGCACCGTCGCGATTCCCGCGACGATCGCCACCACCAACACCACGCCGCTGAAGCGGGCGTCGCGCGTTTCGTAGCGAATCCACGGGTGCTCGATGCGGCCATCGGCATGCTTGACCTCGGGCTGCTGGTGCGGTTCGGCGGCCGTTTCCGCCCGCGGCGGCAACGCGTGCTCGTGCGAACGGGCCGCAGGCTGCGCCGGTTCCGGCGAGGCAGGCTGATCGGCCGGAGGGGGTTTGTCTTCAGCCATGGGCAATGATTCCCTCGCGGGCCAACTCGCGCTCGTCCAGATGACGGGCGTGGGCCGCCGCGCGTGCGTTTAAATCGTGTGCCGCCAGCAGCGGCCGGCGCTCGATCTGCCACAAGAAAAAGGCCAGCCAAAAGCCGCCGATCGCCAGCGGCGTAAAGAAGTCGAGCCAATGATCGCCCAGGCCGCCCGTGCGAAAGGCCGGCATCACTTGGTAGTAGCTAAAGACCAGTTGCATCACCAGCAGCAGCTTGCCCACCGCCGCCAGGGCCCGCGGGTTGCGCTTGATGACGCGCTGCATGAGCAGGAAAAACGGCACGACAAAGTGCAGCACGAAGATGACCCAGGCCACCCATTGCCAGCCACCTTCGGAGCGGGGCAAATACCAGATCACGTCGACCGGCAGATTGGCGATCCAGATCAGCATGAACTGAAACCAGACCATGTAGGCCCAGAGGATCAGAATCGTGAACAGCA
>DATCFX010000846.1:0-2768 GCA_036509275.1 Pirellulales bacterium
CTCACGCAGTTCAACTCCGTGAGTTTGCACCGGCATATCCGCCGCACCTACGCCTTCGATCCGTTCAACGGCGGCTTCGTCGAACTGCTGGCCGCCCAGCAAACGTTGGATAATGCCGACTGGTACCAAGGCACCGCCGACGCCGTGCGCCAGAACCTGCGCTACTTGCAGCAGCCGGGCATCGACTACGTGCTGGTGCTCTCCGGCGACCAGTTGTATCGCATGGATTACAACACGATGCTCGCCACGCACGAGCAGTCGCATGCCGACGTGACGATCGCCGCGCTGCCGGTCGAGCGGCAGCAGGCCGCCAGCTTCGGGATCATGCGCTTGGACGACACCGGCCGCGTGATGGGCTTCTTGGAAAAACCCAAGACCGAGTCCGAGCTGGCCCTGGTACACACCGACCCGGCCTGGATCGACGCCCAGGGAGTCGCCAGCCGCGGGCGCGATTGCCTGGCCAGCATGGGCATTTACCTCTTCAACCGCGACAAGCTGATCGACCTGCTCACGAAGACCGACTACCGCGATTTCGGCAAGGAGATTTTTCCGGCCTCGATTCGCACGCATCGCGTGCAGGTACACCTGTTCGACGGCTATTGGGAAGACATCGGCACGATCAAGTCGTTCTACGAGGCGAATTTGGATCTGACGCAACCCAACCCGCCGTTCGATCTGCATTCGGCCGTGGCGCCGATTTACACCCGCAGCCGCTTTCTGCCTCCGTCGCAAATCGACGGCGTGACGATCACGCAGAGCCTCATTTCCGACGGCTGCAAAATCGCCCCTGGCGTCCGGATCGAAAACAGCGTGATCGGCCTGCGCTGCCAGATCGGCAAGAACGTCACGATCCGCAACTCGGTGGTGATGGGCAACGATTTCTTCCAAACGCCGGCCCAGATCGCGGCCGACCTGGCCGGCGGCATTCCGCCGGTGGCCATCGGCGAAGGCACGCTGATCGAGCGGGCGATCATCGACAAGAATTGCCGGATCGGCCGCCACGCCCGCATTGCCAACGACTCGGGGGCCGAAACCAGCCCGGACAATGGCTCGGCCATGATCTGCGACGGCATTGTCGTGGTGCCCAAGGAAACGACGATCGCCGACGGCTGGAAACTAGCCCACTGAGGATCGACCGAAAAATAACTTCGGTTTTCCCCGGCCCCTCACCCTGCCCTCTCCCGCAAGGGGAGAGGCGTCGCGGAGAAGTTATTCTTCGGCCGATCCTGAGCGGTCCCCATCCAGGCTGCTCTCGGCGGCAGGGGATTAAACTTATACACATACTGTATAAGTTTCTCATCACAGTGTCGCGGCTGGCTACTCCCCGCCACGAATCAAGCGGCACCGCGCGCCGCATGAGGGCTCGCTATTTTCGTTGCTTTCTCTATTTGCCGCAGCTTATCTGCCGAATTCCGGGATTAAATCGCTGATTCTGAATCGCGTAACGCAAGCGTAACCAAGGGTTAACGCCAATCTGCGGCACCGGGGGGGCAATTATGCACCCGGCGGGTGGTTGTCTCCGCTTTTGCATGCTCTAAGCTTCGGCCAAGGTTCGTAACGGAGTATTTGTTCACTTGGTAGGTAGGCGTTTGTGCGGGCGGGTGTTGCAAGACATTGCATCGCCCCGCGCAGCTTTTCTTTTCTGCCGCATTCGTGTGGCCGCCCGCGCGTCGCGTTTGTGCGTGGGGAAACTGGAACCTGGTGTAAACCGTCCGCGGCACTGACCGCGCGTCGCGGCACACCTCTCATGCGTGTAAGGAGGCCCAGATGAAATTCACGGCGCTTGTGTTCTTGCTGTTGGGGGCGGTGACGGCGGTGGTCGTAGCGGCCGGCGGATCGCAAACCAACGAGCCGCGCACGACGGCCACGCCCGCGACTTCGCCACCGGTGATCGCGGCGGTCCGTTCGGAGAGTGCGTCCAAAGCGAATGCCGCTTCCCAAGCGGATGCTGCGACGTTGTCCCACAGACGCGGGGTCCTCTCGAAGATTGCTCAGCGGCGCCAAAACCGGCATGCCGCCAGCGCGGTCCCGCCGTTTCGGCTGGCATCCGCCGAGCGCGACGCGCTGTTGCGCCGCTGCTTTCCCAAGGTCGACAATCCCGAATGGGGCCGCATCCTGGCCGACCCGGAGTTGATCGTCTACACCGAAGACGAAATGCCCAAGGCCTATCAATTCTTCGACGGCGCGTTTCCCGGCGTTCACAGCACCAACTACAACATTTCGGCCAACGGCTCCGAGCCTTTCGGCAATGGCAATCGCGAGTTTCCCTGGTCGGGCCCGGTCGGAACGCATCGCACGTCCAACGTCGGCGCGTTCCGATTCGTGTATCTGCCGCGCGACGCCCAGGGGCGCCGCTGGCCGATCGTCTGGTATCCGCAGGGCGACAGCTACGCCTGGACGTTTCCGGTCGGCGCCGTGGTGGGCGAGGTGCTCACGTTGCGCGGTCCCGACCAGCGCGACTACACGTTCGAAGTGCGCTTGCGGCGGCGCGAAGTCGGCTTCTGGGAAGTGGACGTGCTGCGTCCTTTCCCCACGGCCGTCAGCCTGGCGAAGCGGATTCGCCAATTGCGGCCGAACTTGAACGCGCAGCCGCAATTGCGGCTGGTGTGCAACCATCTGGAAACGGCCAAGCCCATGCCGGTGTTCACGCTGGCCGACCTGCAACCCAACAAGCGGGCCTTTTCGCAGACCTTGGCCGTCGACGATCTGCCGACGCTCGGCGACGACCGACTGGTATGTGAACTACTGACGAAGACGCCCTTCCGCTC
>DATCFX010000847.1:0-3306 GCA_036509275.1 Pirellulales bacterium
CCGGTCACGCATCTGGTTTGGTCGCCGCGCGGCAATTTGCTGGCCTCGGGCAGCAACGATGGGACGATCCGCCTCTGGTATCCCGACAAGCAGCAGCTTGCGCACGAGATCCGCACGATCCAGCCGGTGTTGTCGCTGGCCTTCAGTCCCGACGGCTCGATCCTGGCCGGCGGCACCAGCGAAGTCATGACGCGTTTCTGGCAAACCGGCAACGGTCAACTCATCAAGCAAGAGGCGCCGCGCTTCGCCGCCAGTGCGCGCTACGTGCTGTCGGTGGCCTGGTCGCCGGATGGCAGTATGCTGATGCTGGCCGGTTCCAGCAGCTACGGGACGCAGGTTTGGTCCTGGCTGGACGGCCGGCTGCTGCAAACGCTCGTGACGTTGGCACAAGTGCAATACGTGACCTGGTCGCCCAACGGTCAGAGCCTGATTGCCGGCGCGCACGATGGCACCGTGCGCTTCTGGGATGCCGCGACCGTGCAGCTGCGCGGCATGATCATCGAAGAGCAGGACCATATCGTGCTGCTAAGTTCCAGCGGCAACTATCGGCTGGACAAGGCGTTCGAGCCCGACTTCCTGTTTGTGCTGCAAACCGAAAAGGAACAGTTGATGCTCAGCGTCGCCGAATTCGCGTCGAAGTTTCGCTTGAAGAACACGCCCACCCAGGTGCGTTTCACCAAGTAACCGGGGATGAATCGCCGTGTTGGATTTCGGTCAAAACCGCTGGTCAGCTCCCAACTACCAGGGCCGCAGCCAGCAACGGCGTTTGTTGCTGCTGATGGTGACGGCCGGCATGGTGCTGGCGGCCGTGCTGTATGCGGCCGATCCCAAGAGCTGGGACTGGGTGAGCCAACTCAGCCGCAAACGCGCCGGCGACCGGCAGGCCGCCGTCGATACCCGATTGCAGCCGCGCCGCGCAGACGAGCCGATCGTCGTGGCCCGCGGGCCGCAGGCGGCTGCCGTGCCAAAAGCCGGGAAGTTTTTTACGGACGTCGATGCCAAATCGCTGGCCGCGGTTCGCGACGACACGCCCCTGCGCCGGCAAGAACTGCCGGCCATGTTCCAGCTTCTTTCCGTCGCTCGCCGGGCCGACCCCCGGGCGTTGGCCCAGGCATCATTGGGGACGCCGGCGTTTGTGCAGTTGCTCCGCCAGCCGGAAAGCTTCCGCGGCCAGCTCGTCACGCTACGGGGTCGCGTCCACGGCGTGATCAAATTGCCGGCCGGCGACATTCCTGGCGGAGTGCGGGAGCTGTTCCAGCTTTGGCTCCAGCCAGAGAACGACGGTTCGAATCCGATCGTGATCCAGTGCCTCGACCTGCCCAAAGCTTTTCCGCGCGGCGAACACCTGGACGAGCAGATCGAAGCCACTGGTTTTTATTTCAAACGCCTGGCCTACGTCGCCAGCGACCACAGCATGCGGCTGGCCCCGCTGATCCTGGCCGAGAGCGTGGACTGGATCCCAAAGCCGCCAGGCGCGGCCGCACCGCAACCGATCGATTGGAAGCAACTGGCGTGGGGCGTGACATTGGCCCTGGTTGCGGCGGCTGTGCTGTTGGCCTTTGCGCTACCGCGGCGCCGCGGCCCGGCAGACACGCTGCCGCGCCACGCGGCAAGCGGCAAGCCGGCAGCCGGTCTGGCCCAGCTCGACGAGCTGCGCAGCCTGGAAGTCTCGCCCGAGAGCCGCGAAGCCCTCGAGCGGATTGCCGAATTGGAACAAGACGACAAAAGAGGCGAGCCGTGAAACGGTCAACTCGGGCGGATCAATCGGTTGTCGCTGTCGCGGCGGCAGGCTTGCTGGCGTGGATTGCGACCGGATCAATCTTGCCGGCCGCGCCGCCGGCCGGCGATCACACCGCCGCGGTACCGCAGCAGGAGGCGGAACTGCTGGCCTTGTACGGCATGGACGCCAAGCGGCTGGCCGAGTTCAACGATGGCCGGCCGCTGGCCGAAGATGAACTCGATCCGCTGCTGCGAATGCTTGTGGCCGTGCGGCGATTCTCGTTGAGCGATCTCAAGCAATGGCGGCGGCCGGGCCTGCCCAACGCGGCCGACGTGAAAGATACCGGCCCTGCCCGGGGCCGGATTTACCGCTTCGAAGGACGCGTCAAGCGGGTCGAACTCAAACGGCTGCCGGCCGATCTGGCCGACCGCTTTCAACTCGAGCGCTACTATCGCTGCCAGTTCGAAGCCGCCGACAAGCGGCCGCTGATCGTGTACGCACTGCACGTCCCGCGGGCTTGGAAACCGGGCAAGTCCCTCGACCAGCGGGCCGCCGTCAGCGGCTTCCTGATCAAACGCACGGCCAAAACCGACGCGGTCGCCAGTGCCAGGCCCGCCTTCGTGGCCCAGCGCGTCGAGTTCTATCCTCCCGATCTGTTGGGACACTTGGGCATGGACGTCGGCCTGCTGGACGATGTCGAAGATCACAAGCCGATCGAGGCCGCCGAGCGCACCTGCTTTTATAGCCTGCTGGCCGCCGTCCAGCGGTCGCAGCCCGGCGCGCTGTTGCGCCAGGCCCCCCGGCACGAAGCGATTGCCCCGTTGTTCAATCAGCCCGCCGAGCAGCGCGGGCATTTGGTGGGGCTTACGGGCACCGCCATTCGAGCCATCCCGATTGCCGTCGAAGACCGCGAAATGCTCGACGTGTTTGGCGTGGACCACTATTACGAGGTCGAGGTCGTCAATCCGGACTCGCAGGGCAACGCCCTGGTGTTCTGCGTGCTCGAACTTCCGCCCGGCATGCCGTCGGGCGAGCGGATCGCGACCGACGTGCGAGCCGCCGGCTTTTACTTCAAGAGTTGGGCCTATCACCCGCACTTGCCGGACAACCAGGGCTTGCCCCCGGGCGAAGTCAAGCTGCGGCTGGCGCCGCTGTTGATCGGCCGCGAGCTGGCGCTGGCGGTCAAGCCGGCGACCAGCAACTGGCTGGCCAACAGCATTTCGGTCGGGCTGTTATTCGGCGCAATTTTGGGGATGACGCTCCTGGCCTGGTGGTTTCGCCGAGAGGACCGCCGCTTCCGCCGCAGCACCCCGGCCGGCGGCGAGCAACCCATTTCGCTGCCCCCGGTGGAGTGAGCGGCGGGCCCGAATCCTCTACAAGCTCCGCGGTTCGCCGCCGTAGGATGGCGCGAGTCCGATCACGGGCGGGACCAATCGGCGATCCACGCGCCCCGAAATTGGCACTTCGACAACCCCTGCGGCCACGGGGGCTTTGCCCGTAAAGTCTGATCGAAGCATTTCGTAGGGTGTGTCGAGCCGAAGGCGAGACGCACCACGTCCGGCAAATTGGTGCGTCTCGCTGCGCTC
>DATCFX010000848.1:0-2172 GCA_036509275.1 Pirellulales bacterium
GCCGAAATGGCCCTGGCCCAGCACAAGTTTGCCGAAGCCGAACGGGGCTTTGCGGCCGCCGCCGGCCAGAGCGGCTTTGCCCTGGCCGATTATGCCCTGATGCGGCAAGCGGCCAGCCTGCAAGAAGACCAGCAATCCACCCGCGCCGCCGAAATCTACGCTTCGCTGCCCAAGCGATTTCCACAATCGAAGTACCTATCTGCGGCTCAACTTGCCGCCGGCAAATGCCTGTACATGGCCGGCAAATGGGCCGACGCCCGCAGCGCGCTCGCGCCGGTAATCGCCGCCGGCGGCCCGGCGGCCATCGAGGCCACGCATTGGCTGGCGGCCAGCGAGCTGAAGCAAAAGCGGCCCGACGAAGCGCTCCAGATGCTCGACCAGGCGCTGGCCACGCTGGGCGATGGCCCACAAACGGTGCAATTGCAATTGGACCGGGCCGATGCGCTGTTCGACCAGCCGGGCAAAAAACGCGAAGCCCTGGCGGCCTATGCCGCGATCGCCAGCCGCTATCCCCAGCACGAATTGGCGCCGCAGGCCGAGTATCTGGCCGCGCTGGCCGCCCTTGAGGCGGGCGACTATCCGCAGGCCAGCAGCCGTGCCGACGCGTTTCTCAAGCAGCACGCCACGCACGACCGCGCCGCGGCGGCCCAGTACGTGGCGGCCGAAAGCCGGCTGCTGGCCGGCCAGTCCTCCGGGGCCGCCCGCCGCTACGCCGAGTTACTCAGCCAATATCCCGACCGCGACGAGGTGCCCACCTGGCGGCTGCGGCTGGCTTTGGCCCTGCTGCTGGAGCATCGGGCCGACCCGGCGCTGGACGCGCTCAAGCCGGTAATCAAGTCCGAAGGCGGCGGCGACCACGAACTGCTGGCCGAGGCCTATTTCCTGCGCGGAAGCGCGTATCAAGAGTTGAAGCGCTACGACCGGGCAGCCGAGTCGCTGGAAAAATCGCTCAAGGCCGCGCCGCGCTGGCGGCAGGCCGACGAAGCGCTTCTGGCCCTGGCCGCGGCCGAGCAGCAACTGGGCCACGCCGGCGACGCCCGGAAGCAGCTCGAGCGGCTCCTGCGAGAATTTCCCGACAGCCGCTTTCGCGATCGCGCCCAACTCCGCCTGGCCGAGATGGCGGCGGCCGCCGGCGACGATCGGCAGGCCGTGGCCGGGTATCGCCGCCTGCTGGCCGCCGATGCCTCGGGCAAGGCGGCGCCGCAGGCTTGGTTTTCGCTGGCCTGGTCGCAGCTTCGCTTGGGCGCCCACCAACAAGCCATCGAGGCCATCGACGAATTGCTCAAAAAGTTCCCAAACGACGAGTTGGCGCCGGCCGCCCATTATGTGCGCGGCCTGGCTCGCGAGGCGCTGCACCAATACGCCCCGGCCGCCGACGATCTGCAAGCCTTCTTGCGAGCCGCCAAGGATTCGCCCGATCGTTCGAGTGCGCGTTATATGCTTGCCGTGTGTCAGGCCGGCATGTCGAAGCCGGGCGACGCAGTCGCCACGCTCCAGGCCCTGCTGCACGACGATCCGAAATGCGCCGTGGCCGACAAGGCACTGAGCGAACTGGCCTGGGCCTTGCGTGCCGCTGGCAAACCGGCTGATGCGGCCCAGCGGTTCGAGCAACTGGCCCACGACTATCCGGCCAGCAGCCTGGCGCCCGAAGCCTGGTTCCAACTGGGCGAGCAGCGCTACCAGGACAAGAAATACGACCAGGCGGCGCAGGCTTATTACACCGCGATGAACAAGGCGGGCAAAACCGAGTTGGGCGAGTCGGCCGCGCACAAGCTGGGCTTCGCCTACTATCACTTGGGCAAATTCGACGATGCCCGGCAGACGTTCGCCTACCAGCGCGCCACGTTTCCCAGCCGCCCACTGGCAGCCGACGCGGCTTTTATGGAAGCCGAATGCCTGTTCAAGCAGCACAAATACGCCGACGCCCTGGCGGCGTATGACAAGTTGCCATCGCCCAAGCGGAGCGAAACGGCCGTGCTGGCCGGATTGCACGCCGGCCAGGCGCTGGCGCAGCTCGGGAAATGGGATCGCAGCCTGGCGCGGCTGGAGCAAGCGGCAAAAATCGACGCGGCCTCGCCCTATCTGCCCGAAATCCTGTACGAAGAAGGTTGGGCCCAACAGAACCTCTCGCGGCCCGACGAGGCCCTCAAGCTCTACGAGCAGGTGACCACG
>DATCFX010000849.1:0-1344 GCA_036509275.1 Pirellulales bacterium
CGGCAATGACAGGTCAGCCACTGCTGGACACGATTTTGCACGCGGCCGAACAGAGCGACGAGCCGGTACTGCACGTCGGCACGTCGTCCTATATGGTGGGCGCAGCGGCGACTCGGCAGGGTATCGTGGCGGTAGGTTTGCCGCTTCCGTCTGACGCAACGGCCGCCATTCTCGGCATCCAGACCGGCACCCGCCACTATTGGGCGCTGTTGGGAGCGCGCCGGCAGGTGCGGCAAACCTATTTTCTGGTGCTGCTGATGTTGACCGGTCTGACCCTCTTCATCAGCAGTTGGTTGGCCCTGTTTTTTTCCAAGCAGGTCACCCGCCCGGTGGAAGCCCTGGCCGATGCAATGGATGGGATGGCCTCCGGCGACTACGGCGCGCGGGTCGACGTCGCCGCTGGCGGCGAGTTGGGGGAGTTGGTGCGCTCGTTCAATCACATGGCCACCGATCTTGAGACCAGCCGCAGTCAGCTTGAAGCCTCCACCGGCCAGCTCTCCTTCGCCAATGCTGCCAGCGATGAGCGGCGGCGGGAACTGGAAACGGTGCTGGAGACGATCCCGAGCGGGGTGGCGACGCTGGGCAACGACCTGCGTATTCTGCAGGCGAATCGCGCTTTCCAGGAAATGCTCGATCCTCTTGGTGAGCTGACCATTATCGGCCAGCCTATCCAGGAGCTGTTTCCGTCAGAGTCCGCGGCCGAGATCGGGCGCGTGTTGCGCCGCAGCCGGCGCTTGCCGGCGGCCTCGACCGAGATTGAAGCGCACAGTTCGCGAGGCCCGCTGCATCTGATCTTTACGGCCACACAGCTGCGCGGCTCGATCCCCGGTCATCTGGTGGTGATGGACAATGTGACCGACGTGTTGCGGGCGCAGAAGCAAATGGCGTGGAAGGAAGTGGCGCAGCGGGTGGCCCATGAGATTAAAAATCCACTAACGCCGATCGCACTTTCCGCGGAACGGATCGAGCGCCATTTGGACCGGGGCTGGAGCGAGGATTCCGGGCGGGCGCTGCGGGGCGCGACCGAAGTGATCCGGTCCTCCGTCGAGACGCTGCGGCAATTGGTAGACCAGTTCGCGGCGCTCGCCGACTTTCCGGCAGCGCGGCCAGCCCGAACCGAGTTGAATGCCATTGTTGAAAGCACGCTGGCGCTGTTTGAAGGCCGCCTGCACGGGATCGAGTTGCAGTTGCATTTGGCCCCGCACCTGCCGCCGGTATGGGCCGACTCTGACGGCATGAAGCGGGCCTTCAGCAATCTGATCGACAACGCCGCCGAGGCCATGCAGTCGAGCCTGCTGCGCGTGCTGACGGTGACGACCGGGTGGAACGGAATGCAGACAATGG
>DATCFX010000850.1:0-4212 GCA_036509275.1 Pirellulales bacterium
CGTACCGCGCGCGATCCATCACGCCACGGCAGCCCGCCAAGGTCAAGAAGGTGACCTTCATCGCCTCGTCCGCGATCACCACGCAAGGCACGATCAGCGGTTGCGCGATCGTGAATGACTGGTTTGGCAACGCCGGCGCGACCACGATCGACGCGTTTAACGAAATGGGGTGGCAGGCCGATGCGGGCGCCGAAGGGTATGCCGAGTGGCGGCCCAGCGATAGCAAATGGATTATTACCTTGATTCCCTGCCCGCAGGGCACGAGCTAGAAAAGAGACCACGAAACACACGAAACACACGAAAGAATTCTTATCTGTCCCCTTTCGTGTGTTTCGTGTGTTTCGTGGTTAAAAAAGTATGAGCGACTATCTCCCCAACCGACTGCGCCAGCCCGGCGGCCTTCTGAAGCGCTGCACCCCCAGCGATCCGTCGCAGCCAAGCAATACTTGTGATTGTTATATTTGCGACAACACCGGGCGGCCCGATTCGATCCGAGTTCTCTTCGGCGGCTTTTTCGACGGCGCGACGACCAGCTACCACAACTGCGCGTCACTCAATAACACCACGCAGAGCCACTCGCGCTACGGCTCGCCGCTGAGCGGCTGGCTGGCAAATTACGCCGCCACGACCCAGGGCGACCCCTTCAATCTTGGCACGGCGGGCGTGAGCTGTCTTTACGATTGCGACCCCGTCGGCCCGCTCGGTACCCAAGATTGCATGCTGTTCGCTAATTCCGGCGATCTATCCGGCGGCTCGAAATGCGAGGTCGCCTTCGGCTGGTCGGAAACGCGGGGCGTGTTTGTGACGGTCTCAATCGATGGCACCGGAAGCTCGACGCTGGGCAGCGTCTATTACTGGGGAGTGACCGGCCTGGAGCAATACTTGGTCGGAGGCGCGGGCATCGGCGACATCGTTTGTTGGGGCGATCGCGCGACCGCCAACACGCTGGCCTGGCTGATCGACCAGGCCGTCAAGGCCGCCAACGGAGGCGACGGCAACGATGAAAGCTGGCACTGGACGCGTGAATTCAGCGACTTGCTGTCCGACGGCACGACCTGCTATGTGTGCCAGGCGAAGGAGGGCGAAGGCGGCGGCGTCGGCACGCAGCCCGACGCGGTGGTCTCGCTGATCTTCGATCCGCACGCCACGAAAACCGCGCCTCCCTGCTGCTGCGGAGACAAGACGCCTCCGCAGCCCTGCTTTTTCGTCTGCTTCACGCGGTCGGCCAGCACCGACGGCGACTGCGGCGACGGGCTGAAAAACTGTCAGCCTTACGACGGACAGGCGTTTTATTTATGCTACAATTCTAAAACAAAAGCGTATGAAGGTCGGGGAAACGCACTCACCAACCCCCTGCAAGCCTCGCTGACGGAGAGCGACGGGAATTGGACGTTGCAATACGGCTGCGGCGGCCTGAACGCGACGGCCGATCTGACGGTCGATAGCACCTCCCCCTTCGAGGCCAGCGCCGATGCGCAGGCCAACGGCGGTTGCGGCGATGGCTGCCTGGATATCAGTGTCACGCGCGATCCGAAGTATTGCCCGCCGTCGCTGGCCTGTGTACCCGGGCCGATCTGCGATTGCGACGCGGCGGAGAAAATGCCGCCGGAAATCAAGGTCACACTACCGGGGCTGTTAAACCGGTACTACGACGTGGAATTTGGCACGCCGCCGTGCATCCGCTGCCCCGCTTACGGCGGCGAGTATTTTTTGGCGTATTCCGGACCACAAAATATCGGCCTAGCGTCCTTCGACGCCACCTGGTCGGCGTGGATCCCCGGCCATTGCGGTTACCCTGATGACCAAGCCTCCGCCGGGTACACCTATGCCCAGCCGTGCAAATTCTACAATGTCAATTATTTCGCTCCCAACGGTGATTGGTTGTGTCCCTCGTGTGTACCGCAATTACACGCGACGGGCCCGGACATGGGCGTCTACGATTGCCCTTATCTGCACGTCAATGAGAACGGTCCCACCGATAGCTTTCTGATCTACGGCCGGAGCTGTGGCGGAGCGCGTCTCGTGCTATTTATCTACCTGGCCAACTGCTCGGGAGGCCAAGGCGCCTGGCAAGGATCGCAGCTCTGGCAATCCGACCTGGAAACGATCGATCCGACCAAGGCTTGCTGTCCACAGCTCGGCGCAGCGCTCAACTGGATATCCGCCGACAGCGGTCTCGTCGAGCAGGGCCTCGTGCCGACCGGGGGGCTCGCCACGAATTGGTGCCACGGTCTGGGGACGACCGCCGCGGCGGAGCCAATCTGCCTGCCGTCAAATTAGGAAACGACGATGCCGCGCTATTGTGAATGGAATTGGGTCAACGAGTCTTCCGGCGTGGCGCGGTGCCGGCACTGCGGCGCGGAACGGGCGGTCAAGTCGCTGCGCAGCGTGCGCAACTGCACCGCCGCCGGCGCGCCCCAGAAACCCGCCGCTCAATCGCTCGATTGCCTGCACCGCGGCGAGATCGTCCGCGCCGTCGATTGCCAATCCTGCCAGGGCAAGATCGAGCTGCCGATCTACTCTTGCGCGCTGCACGGCGAGTGCTCCAAAGAAAACCACCGCGACCGCAATCCCGACCTGGCGACCATCCAAGTCTGCCGCGGTTGCCCCGACAGGGCCTATAGTAGCCCTCACGCTCCGCGTGAGGAAAGCCCGTCTCCTCCGCAATCCACACCCGTCCCAAAATCGCCGCCGCTGCTGGCCAAGGCCGCCAACTTCACCCGCGCCCTGGCCCGCGACCTCAAAAACGGCCGCAAGCGCCGTTCGCCGGAATTGACCCGCCGCATCTTCGAGCAGCACTGCGCGGTCTGCCCGCGCTACAACGCCGCCGCCGGCGAATGCGCCGAGTGCGGTTGCCCGGTCAATGCCGACCCCGAGGCCAACAAGATCGCCTGGGCCTCGGAGCAATGCCCGCAAAAGAAGTGGCCGATCCAGACGGCCAATTTGATCTTTTATATTTTGCCGCTCCGCCATCCCGATAAGGTTTGGCAATGGCATGTCGAGCAGCTTCGCCGCCGGCTATCGATCTTCGATGGCCGCCGGATTATCACGATCGCCACGCCCGGTCCCGGCGAGCGACTGGCCCTCGACGATGCGCGGCTGGTGATCGATGCCTTCGGCACCGACGCGGCATCAATCGAATTCGTCCTCCGGGAAAACGATCCGCTGCATTGGGAAACGCCGGCCTTCCGCGCGATGCTGCGGATGATTCACGACGGACAATTAACCACGAAAAACACGAAAGACACGAAAGAAGATGCGGAGGCGACTTTCTACGGCCACGCCAAGGGCGTTCGCCGCGCGATCCAAGACGCCGTGCGTCCCTGGTCGGAAAAGATGTACCACCACAACCTCGACCGCTGGGCCGAGGTGCGTGAAATCCTCAGTGCGTGGCCCTGCTGCGGGATCGCCCGCGTTGGCGCCTCGCCGCTAGCCGTGCAAGGCGCCACGGCCTGCCGCTGGCACTACAGCGGAACTTACTTCTGGTTCCGCAACGATGCGCTTTTCGGAGCGTACAGTAGCCCTCACGCTCCGCGTGAGGAAGGCCCTCGCTGGGACAAGATCCACGACCATTCCCACGCGGTGGAAGCCTATCTCGGCACACAGTTCCCGATCTCCGAAGCCTATTGCCTGGCCTACCAAGACGCCGGCCAGGTCTACAGCGCGGCGACGTGGTGCGACAAAAAACTGGAGGCCCGTTCGACCGCGACGTTGCCGACGGGCGAGTTGGAGCACGTCGCGCCCGCGACGCCGGCCAGCGGCCTGGGCCAGGTGCTCCGCGCGCTGCACGCCGCCGATCCACGCCGCCCCCGACTGTCCGACCTGCGGGTGGTCACGGCCGCCGACGCGCCGTTTTTCACCGGCCTGCAAATGCTGGTCGCCAGCCTGCGGGCGACCAACGAAATGAAACTGACCGTCTTCGATCTCGGCCTGACTGCCGAGCAAGCCGAATGGTGCCGACGGCAAGCGGTCGATCTGCGCTTACCGGAGCGGCGCGACCTGATCGTGCCCCGCGGCGTCGACGGATGGCAGCAGTGGAGCAAGCCCGGTCTGTTGCGGCGTGTCTTTCGCGAGTCCTCCCGCGCGCTGTGGATCGACGCCGATGCGATGGTCGTCGGCGGTCTGTCCGGTCCGGCCGGCTGGATCGCCCAGCAACCGCTTATCACGCGCGACGTCGTCGCCGAGTGCCGTTGGCCGGGCCGGGGCGGCGAG
>DATCFX010000851.1:0-4155 GCA_036509275.1 Pirellulales bacterium
CGGCCGGGCAAGTATGGCGGCGATTTCGAGGGGCGCACGCGGCTGCTGCGAACCATCATCACGTGCATTCGCGAGGCGTGTCCGGGGCTGACGGTCATGGTGCGGCTGAGCGCGTTCGACACGCTGCCGTACGAAACCGGCCGCGAAGTGGGCCAGCCGATGCCATGCGCTGACTTGTTGCCCTATCAGCATGGTTTTGGCGTCGACGCCGCCGACCCTTTGAAGATCGATCTGAGCGAGACGATTCGGCTGTTGCGCGAGATGCAGGGCTGGGGCGTGGCGGCGGTGAACATTTCGTGCGGCAGCCCCTACTACAATCCGCACATTCAGCGGCCGGCGATCTTTCCGCCCAGCGACGGCTATCAACCGCCCGAGGATCCGCTGGTCGGCGTGGTGCGTCAGATTCGCGCCACGGCGCAGTGCAAGGCGGCAGTGCCCGAGATGCCGCTCGTCGGCACGGGCTACTCCTATCTGCAGGATTACCTGCCGCACGTGGCGCAGGCCGTGGTGCGGCAAGGCTGGGTCGACGCAGTGGGGCTGGGCCGGATGGTGCTCTCCTATCCGCGGCTGCCGGCCGACGTGCTCGAAGGCGGCCGGCTCGAGCGCAAGAAGATCTGCCGCACGTTCAGCGACTGCACGACCGCTCCGCGCAACGGCCTCGTCTCCGGCTGCTATCCGCTGGACGCCTACTACAAGGCCCTGCCCGAGGCCGCCAAACTCCGCGAAGCGAAGTCGTAGCGGAAGCCGTGAAACTTCCGAGGGGCGATTCGTCGCACGACGGAATTCGCACGAATTCCATCAGCCGCCGTCAGTGGCGGGGAAATCCGCTGCCGGCCCGAATGGTCTCGCCGGGGGTGAGCGTCGGGGTTCCTGCCGGGGCGCTGACCGCCCCGCCGGGCGCAAAGGGCAACAGGCCTGCCCCAGGATTGATCGGGCTGGGGGCGAAGTTCAACGAAGAGCCGCTCAAGCCATAATTGGAAGCGGCGAAGGCCGAACTGCCGGAATAGCCGCCCGAGTACAGGCCGGCGCTCCAAGGGTTCTCCAGCGAACCGCGATTGTAGTAGCCGTAGTTCGACGGATTGCTGAAGCCACCGTAGTGCGGACTGGGGGTAAAGGTCCTGGAAAAGTTGCTGGGGAAAACAGGCCGCACCCGGGTGAGCGACTGTGCTTCGGCTGCGGATGCCCACGCAGCCAGCCCCAACGCCCCAACGACCATCGCCGCAATGCAGAATCTCATCTTGCACCCCGTAGGTTGAACTAATCAAATTATACGCCGCTGGGCCGGCACAGTAGCGTCGTGGAGTTTGCACGCCGCACGATTCTCGGCTCCCGCGCAATCAAAAACAGGCCGTGCCAATCCATCGGCAACGGCCTGACGGGGATCGAGTCCTACGAAAGCCTGGTTACGGCCGTCCAATGGTGCCGGTGCCTTCGTCAATCTTGCTGCCGGCCGGCCCTAAGCCAGCTCCAAAGCCGGCGCCGACACCACCCGGTGCTGCGCCGTATTGGGGGTTCGCTCCGGCGCCGACGGGCAAATTACCCTGTCCGGCCGGACCGGGAAGCACATTCGGGCCGTTAAACGAGTATCCGCCATTGCCGCCGCCCGGCACGGCTCGCGGTGTCACGACCGTCGCTCCCGGCGCCACCACGGTCGTTCCCGGCGCCAGAGTCGGCACCCGCGTAGCTTGTGGCGTGGTCACGACGCCCTGCTGATACGCGCCCGTGCGGTAGCTGGGCACGTAGGCGGGGTGGTAAGACCCATTGTTGTAGTTGCCGTTGTTGTAGTAGCCGTTGTTGTAGTTGCCGTTGTTCCAGCCATTACTGGAGTAGCCGTTGTAATAGCCGTTGTTGTAGTTGCGGGCGCGGCGCCAGCGGCCGAAAAGCTGGGCTTCCGCACTGGGGCTGCACACGGCCAAAGCCAGCGAGCCAAGGATTGACAATACGAGCAAACGTTTCATGGCGTAGCCTCCTCGAGAAAAGTGATCTGAATTCGTGTCATGGGATTAAGGGGTTGCGCCGCCTTCCTGCTGGCCCGAGTGAGCGATAATGCACTTTGCATGCCGGCCGGATGGGTGCGCCCACGCACGGCCCGCGATGCCCGGGCTGGGATTCGTCTTCCTCCTTTTGGCTCTGACCGTCTACAATTCCAGGCGCACCTATATGCTGGAAACCCAACCCTCGACGGCCTTTGCCGATCCACTCACCCAATTGCCCAGCCGGCTCGAAGTAGCCGAGGGCTTCGACGGCGTGGTGGCCAGCCTGCGGGCGGGCCACGGAGCCACGCTCGACGGCGTCCGCGGGTCGGCGTCTGCGCTGGCTGCGGCCGCGCTGGTGCCCCATTGTCCGGCCACACTGGTCGTCGTTTGCCCGCATCCGGGCGATATTGATGATTTTTGCGAGGAATTGCGGCTATTTTCTTCCGAGCCGGTAGAGAAATTCCCCGCCTGGGAAACGCTGCCCAGCGAAGCTTCACCGCTAGACGAGGTGGCTGGCGACCGCCTGCGGGTGCTCAAGCTGCTGGCCGCGCCGCGCAGCCCGCCGCTGGTCGTCACCAGCATGCAGAGCCTGATGCAACCGGTGCCCGAGCTCGACGCTCTGCGGTCACAGACGCGCAAACTCACAGCCGGCGAAACCGTCGACATCGACGAATTGCTGAAATGGCTGGCCAGCCGGGGTTTTCAAGCGACGACGGCGGTCCAGCTTCCCGGCGAGTTTTCGCTGCGCGGCGGAATTCTCGACGTCTTTGCGCCCGACTGGTTCGATCCGACGCGGCTGGAGTTTTTTGGCGACCAGATCGAATCGCTGCGGCGTTTCGAAGTCAGCAGCCAGCGCAGCCTGGAAGTGCTGCCCCAGGTCGAGGTCACGGGGCTGGCGTCTGCCGGCGCACATGCTCATTTTGGCGCGCATCTGCGCGCGAATAGCTGGTTCCTGCTGGTCGAGCCGGGCGAGCTGGAGGAGGAAGCGCGGCATTATTTGAATCGGCTCGAGCGGCCCGCCGGCTTTCATACGGTGTCTGCCGCGCTGGGCGAGATATACAAGTTTCCGTCGATTACGGCCTCGAGCCTGTCGGCGGCTTCGATGGAAACGACGTGCCGCCTGCGCATCGAGTCGGTCGAGCGTTTCAGCGGCGACATCGGCAAGGTCCGCGGCGAGTTGGACAGTACGGGCGTCGGCCAGAACGTGTATCTGATCTGCCAGACGGCGGCCGAATGCCAGCGGCTGGAGCAGGTGTTTGCCGATACCCAATTGGCCCGGGCCGGCCGATTGCACGCGGTCGTGGGGCGGTTGCGGAGCGGCTTTCGGCTGATTGACGAGGGCGTGGCGCTGATCAGCGGCAGCGAGCTGTTTCACCGCACGGAGGTGGCTCGGCCGACGCGCCGCCGGTTGGGGCGCGTGATCGACAGCTTTCTCGAGCTGCGTGAGAGTGACCTGGTGGTCCACATTGCGCACGGCATCGGCCGCTATCGAGGGCTGCGGCTGCTGGAGAAAGAGGGCCAGGCTGAAGAGCACCTGGAAATCGAGTTCGACGGCGGTACGAAGGTCTACGTCCCGGCCTCGAAAATCGAGTTGGTGCAGAAATACGTCGGCGGCAGCAAAAGCCATCCCACGCTGGCCAAACTCGGCGGCCGGGCCTGGGTCCGCCAGAAGCAAGCCGCCGAAGAAGCGGTCGTCGATCTGGCCAGCGACATGCTCGAGTTGCAGGCCTCGCGGGCGGCGCGGCCGGGCATCACCTTTCCCGCCGATACCGACTGGCAGCGCGAGTTTGACGCCGCTTTTCCGTATACCGAAACGCCCGACCAACTCATCGGCATCGCGGCCATCAAGCAGGACATGCAAGCTCCGCGTCCGATGGACCGGCTGATCTGCGGCGACGTGGGCTACGGCAAGACCGAGTTGGCGATGCGCGGAGCGTTCAAGACGGTGGACGCCGGCTACCAGGTGGCCGTGCTCGTCCCCACGACGGTGCTGGCGGCGCAGCACGGGCGGACGTTTCGCGAGCGGATGAGCGAATACCCGTTCCGCATCGAGGTGTTGAGCCGTTTTTGCACGGGCCGGCAGGAATCGGCCATCCTGCGCGGCATTGCCGACGGCTCGGTGGACGTCGTGATCGGCACGCATCGGCTGGCGCAGGCCGACATTGCGTTCCACAACTTG
>DATCFX010000852.1:0-12070 GCA_036509275.1 Pirellulales bacterium
AAGCGTGGCGGCGATCTTGAGACGGAAAACGCAGTCAACAAGGGTCTGGAATGGTTGGCAAAGCATCAGGCTCCCGACGGAAGTTGGAGCCTGAATCTGTTCGCAAAAACGGCCGGATGCAAGTGCTCGTCGCCAGGAACCGCGGCTAGCGATACGGCCGCGACAGCGCTTGGGTTGCTGCCCTTCCTCGGTGCAGGCGAGATATTCGCAGGCAGTAAGTACCACTCGCACGCGGGGAAGGCCTTGGCATGGCTGCTCGAAGATCAAAAGGATAATGGCAGCTTCCGGCACGATGGCAGTGGAAATTTTTACGCCCACGCCCTGGCGACGCTTGCGTTATGTGAGACCTACGGCATGACCGATGAGGGCGCGCTGCGCAGCGCGGCACAGCAAGCCTTGGATTACATCATCGCCGCGCAGCATGCCCAGGGAGGTTGGCGATACGATCCAGGCATGCCCGGAGACCTGAGCGTAACCGGCTGGCAGGTGATGGCCTTGCGGAGCGGACAAATCGCTCACCTTTCAATTCCCTCGAAAACATTGATAAATGCCGACAATTTCCTGGATCATGTCCAATGCAATCGAGTAGGAAGCACCTATGGCTACCTGGGAGCCGATTCGCCGACACCCTGCCGGACGGCGATTGGTCTCTTGGCGCGCGAATACTTGGGATGGAAGAAGGACAATCCTGGCCTGCGGCTTGGGAGCAATGTCCTGTTGGCGGACCTACCATCGCCAAAGGATCCGGATATCTACTATTGGTACTATGGCACGCTCGTGATGCACCACCTTGGCGGCGTCAATTGGCACCGCTGGAACGAGGCGATGAAGGCCGCGATCGTTCCGCTTCAGGTGCAAGCTGGCCACGAAACCGGAAGCTGGACGCCAGCCTCGGAGTTTGATCGAGTAGGCGGGCGACTCTATATGACGGCGCTGGCGGTCTGTACGCTTGAGGTCTACTACCGATACTTGCCGCTTTATCGGCCAGGCGGCCAACCAAACGGCGAGCGCAATAAGCGTTGATTAGCGTGACAGTCGTGGGCTAGACGCGGGCCGAAATCGAATCCGAATCATTGAGCGGTCGAGGTTCGCGGAACTCCGCCTGGGTCCTACGAACGCTGCGGGGCTGGCGATTTGCCAGCTTGTTCGCGGCGGCGAAACTCGTCAAGAATGGCGGCAGTCGCCGAGGCTCCACATCGCGTGGCGCCGAGTTGGCGTACGCGAATCAGACCGTCGAGATCACGCACGCCGCCAGCGGCTTTGACTTGCACGCGCGCGGAACAATTGGCACGCATCAGGGCCAAATCATGCTCGGTCGCGCCTTGATAATTGTAGTCGCCGCCAGGCTGTTTGACGAAGCCGTAGCCGGTCGAGGTCTTGATCCAGTCGGCACCGGCCCGCTCGCAGAGGTGGCAGAGCTTGATCTTGAATTCATCACCGCTGAATCCGGCACCGCCGGCGGTCAGATAGTCATTTTCGAAGATGACTTTTACTTTGGCCCCGTGGCGATGGGCTTCGTCGCACACGGCCCGCACGTCGCGCTCGACGTAGTCCCAGTCGCCGCCCAGGGCCTTGCCGATGTTGATGACCATGTCGATTTCGACCGCGCCGTCGCGGCAGGCGACTTCGGTTTCGAAGCGCTTGACCTCGGTCGTGCTGTTGCCGTGAGGAAAACCGATCACGCAGCCCACGCGCACGGAACTGCCGCGCAGCAACTCGGCGGCCCGGCCAGCGGCGTACGGTTTGATGCACACCGACGCCACCCGGTACCTGGCCGCCACGGCGCAGCCGGCCTCGAGTTCGGCATCCGTCATGGTTGGGTGCAGCAGCGAATGATCGATCATGCCCGCCAGTTCTTCATAGCTGTATTCCATCGCCAAGCTCCGAGGTTACGAATTCGATCACGGTAAGGATCGGCCGAAAAATAACTTCGGTTTTTCCCGGCCCCTCACCCTGCCCTCTCCCGCAAGGGGAGAGGAGTTGCGGAGAAGTTATTTTTCGGTCGATCCTAATTCGCCTTGCGGCACGAAGTTGCGGAGGTAGTGCAGCGTTTGCCGCAAGGCCGCCTGGCGGGCGGCGAGCGAATGCTCGTAGCTGCGATCCTCCACCTCGACACAGACCGCTCCGCGATAGCCGGCTTCGCCGAGCGCGGAGAACAGCGAGCCCCAGGCGATATCGCCCAGCCCCGGCAGCTTGGGCTGATGATAGGCCGACGGCAGCGCCAGAATGCCCACTTCGTTCAGTCGCTGCCGGTCAACCCGCACGTCCTTGGCGTGGACGTGAAACAGGCGGTCGGCGAACTCACGTATCGGTAGCAGATAATCCATGTGTTGCCACACGAGATGCGACGGATCGAAGTTCAGGCCGAACGCCCGGCTGGGGATGGCGTCGAACATGCGGCGCCAGATGGCCGGCGACGCGGCCAGATTCTTTCCGCCGGGCCATTCATCGTCGGTGAACAGCATCGGGCAATTCTCAATGCCGATGCGCACCTGGCAATCTTCGGCCAGCCGCACGAGCGGCCGCCAAACATCCAGAAACTTCGGCCAATTCGCGTCGACCGAAAGGCGCCAATCGCGTCCGATGAAGGTGTTTACTTGCTGCACGCCCAGCAGCGGCGCGGCGCGAATGACCTGCTCCAAATGGCGTCGCGCCGCCGCGGCTTCGTCCGCGTCCGGAGTCAGCAGGTTCGGGTAATAGCCCAGCCCGCTAAGGGCGACGTTCCGCTGGGCACAAAGGGTGCGAATCTCGGCCGCCCCAGCGGCATCGAGTTGGGTAACATCGACGTGCGTAACGCTCGCGTAGCGGCGATCGGCTTTGCCCGGCGGCCAACACATCAGCTCGACGCACTCGTAGCCCGTGGTGGCCGCGAACTCGAGCACCTCGCGGCAGGAGAACTCGGGCAGGATGGCGCTGACAAAGCCGAGTTGCATGGCGTCCATTTCTCCAGTTCGTCCCAGCCGTGGCTGGCGATCGCTGCGCAAACCGTTAACGTATCAGGCACGACGCAAAACGCCACGGGCCGGGGCGGCACTTAGGATCGGCCAAAAAATAACTTCGGTTTTTCCCGGCCCCTCACCCTACCCTCTCCCGCAAGGGGAGAGGCGTTGTGGAGAAGTTATTTTTCGGTCGATCCTTACAGAAAAATGGTCGATTCGTAGGTACTTTCGGCCGATTGAGGATCGAGATGCCGACCACGGAAACGTCCGATGCTGCGGGTGCCGCGCCGACGCGGGTTCGCTACCGCGTGGTGTCGCTGGCCGTGCTGTTGGCGATGCTCACGTATCTGGATCGGGCGTGCATCGCCAAGCTGGCGCCTTACATCATGGAGGAACTAGCGCTCAGCAAAGATCAGATGAGTTACGTCTTCAGTTCGTTTGCGCTGGCCTACGCGATCTTTGAGATTCCAACTGCCGCCTGGGCCGATCGCGTCGGGACGCGCCGGGTGCTGGTGCGGATCGTGGCCTGGTGGTCGGCCTTCACCATGCTAACGGCGGCGGCGTTCAATTGCGTTTCGATGGTTGCCATCCGGTTCTTGTTCGGCGCCGGCGAGGCGGGGGCCTGGCCGTCGGTGGCGCGCACGTTTGCACAATGGATCCCACGGCGAGAACGGGGCACGATTCAGGGGATCTTTTTTGCCGGTGCGCATCTCTCGGGCGGCCTGACGCCGCTGGTCGTCGTATTCTTCATCGACGTCGTACACTGGCATTGGCGAACCGTGTTTGTCGCTTTCGGCGCGCTGGGTCTTGTTTGGGCCTGGGCCTGGCAGCGCCGGTATCGAGATGATCCGACTCAGCACCCCGGCGTCAACGCGGCGGAGTTGGCGTTGATCGTAGCGGGCCGCGACCCGGCTGCCGGACACGGCGGGAGTTGGAACTTTTGGCGGCGCGTGCTCACGCACCGCAATGTCATTGCCCTGTCGCTGATGTATTTGCCGAACAGTTTTGTGTTCTACTTCTGCATTACCTGGCTGCCGACGTTCCTGCACGAGAAGCACGGATTGTCCGCAGGCTCGCTGGGCATCTTCGCCGGCCTGCCCTTGATCTTGAGCGTGCTGGCCGACTTGTTCGGCGGCCTGACGACCGACTGGGCGGTCGCTCGCTTTGGGCTGCGGCCTGGCCGGGTCGGCGTCGGTTGTCTCGCGTACCTGGTGGCGGCGGCGACGATGTTCTCGGCCACGCTGGCGGTCGAGCCCCGCGTGGCCGCGACTCTCTTGGCGCTGGCCACCGCCTCCAGCATGTTCATCCTCGGCGCCGCCTGGGGCACGTGCATCGATATCGGCGGAAACCATGCCGGGGTGGTGAGCGCCGTGATGAATACTTCGGGCCAGATCGGCAGCATTCTTTGCCCCATCGTTGTGACCAGCCTGGCCCGGCGATACAACGACTGGAACGCCCCGCTCTACCTGATCGCCGCCCTGTTTTTATCCGGCGCGGTCGCGTGGTGTTTCGTCGACCCGCGTCGCAAAGTTTTCAATTGATCGCAGTCATCGCGTTCGATCCACTTCGGATCGGACATCCAAACAGCATCGGAATGGATCATCATGACGCCCCACTGTCTCCAGCATCGCCTGACGCCCGGCCAGCGCGATTTCTTCAATGCCAACGGTTATCTGATTGTGGAAAATGCGCTCGAGCCTTCGCAGATTCAGGCCTTGTGCGACGTGGTCGATCGCGTCGATCGCCGCGTGCGGACGCCCGAGACTCGCGACAAGCTGCTGTCGGTCACGAACATCGTTCATGAAGACCCGGCCCTGGTCGATCTCATCGATTGCCCCGCCACGTTTCCCAAGGTCTGGGGCATTTTGGGCTGGAACATTTATCTGTACCATTCGCACCTGGACGTGACGCCGCCGGCGGATGCCGCCGCGCTCAAATGGCGCGTGGCCTGGCATCAGGACAGCATGCGCGTGAATGACGAGTTGGAGTCCAGCCCGCGACCGCGGCTGTCGCTCAAGATCGGCTATTACCTCACGGACGTCAGCCGGCCGGACCGCGGCAACACGCTGATCGTGCCGGGTTCGCACCTTTGGGACGAGATCGACTGTCCGGCCGATGGCGTCTCGAACCCCGCCGGCGCCGAGCCGCTGTGCGTTAAGGCCGGCAGCGCGGTGCTGATCGATCGGCGCATCTGGCACTCGCGTAGCCCGAACCTGTGCGGCGACACGCGGAAGGTGGTGTGGTACGGCTACGGCTATCGCTGGCTGCGCAGCAAGGACGAAATGACCGTGGCCGACTTGTACCCGCGGCTCGACGCCATCGGCCGCCAGATCCTGGGTTTCGGCCTCTCGGCCAACGGCACGTACGACCCGGCCGACGGCGACGTGCCCTTGCGTGCCTGGCTGCGTGAGCACTGCCCCGAGGACGCAGAGTGGTCGCATCACGGCCGCTCGCAATCCCGTCCTCCGGCAATGGTCCGCGGCAAAAACCTGGGAAGGCAATGAAGCCCCAGCGCGCCACCGCTTCAGGTACTGCTGCCGCCGTCTTCGCCAGCCACGCAGGCGGCCAGCACCAGGTCGCCGGAAACGTTGAGCACGGTGCGGCACATGTCCAGCAGGCGATCGATGCCGAGGATAATGGCGATGCCCTCGCCGGGCACGTTCACGCTTTTGAGCACCAGCACGACCAGGGGGATCGATCCGCCGGGCACTCCGGCCGTGCCCACCCCGGCCAGGATCGACATCAGCACGACCGTGAGTTGCTGCGTCAGCGAAAGCTCGACGCCGAACGCCTGGGCCAGAAACAGCACGACCACGCCTTCGTACAGTGCTGTGCCATTCTGGTTGCCGGTGGATCCGATCGTGAGCACGAACTGCGAAATCTCGCGCGGCAGCCGCAGCTTATTCTGGGCCACGCGCAAAGCGACCGGCAGCGTGGCGTTGGAGCTGGACGTGCCGAAGGCCGTGAGCATGGCCTCGGAAATCTCGGCGTAGAACCGGCCCGGCCGGCGCTTGGCGAAGACCAGCAGCGCCAGCGGATACACGACGGCCATTTGCACGGCCATGCCCACGAGCACGGTCAGCGCGAACCAGGCGAGCGTTTTCAAAATGTCGAAACCCAGCCGTGCCGTCACGGAAAACACCAGGCAAGCTACGCATAGCGGTGCCAGCCGCATGGCGAAGCCGATGATGGTCATCGACACGTCGAACAGGCCTTCGAGAAAGCGCACCAGCGTCTCGCCGCGCGTGCCGGTCATGCTCAATGCGGCGCCGAACATGAGCGAAAAGAACATCACCGCCAGCATGCCGCCGCCGCGCGACGTGCCGCTGAGCGCGCCGACCATCTCTTCCAGTGGGTTCTCGGGAATGATGTCCAGCAGCGTTTGGGCCACGCTCTTGGCGTGCGCGGCCCGCTCGACCTGCACCTCGGCACTGCCTTGATATTGCTCGCGCAGGGCGGCCCGCTGCTCGGGCGGCAAGCGCTCGCCGGGCCGGATCCAGTTCACCAGCACCAGGCCGATGCCGACGGCCAGCGACGAGAGCAGCAGCGTGAGCAGCAGGGTGCGCAACCCGACACGGCCCACGCGGCGCAAATCGCCCAGTTCGAGCACGCCCAGCGCCAGAGCGGAGAACACCAGCGGCACGACCACCATCAACACCAGCCGCAAAAAGACGCGGCCCAGCGGATCGGCCACTTCGAGGGCCAAGCGGCTGATTCCCTGCTCCACGGCTGCCGCATCGGAGCCCAGCAGTCGGGCCAGTTGGCCGGCGATCGGTGGCGAGCTGGCCGCATTGGCCGCCAGTCCGGTGACCACGCCCACGATCAGCCCGAGCAGGATCTTCAGGTGCAGCGGCACGCGCCGGCGCGGCTCGGCAGGGCTGGCGGCCGCCGGGGCAGCGTCGGGTGGTGGGGCATTGTCGGCCGGTGGGCTTGGGTCTGGCAGGTCCATCGGTTGGCCGCTAGCGTCCCACTTTTGGGTTCAAGAAGGATGTTTCCGCAAATCCCGCGGTGGCCAGTTTACCCTCCCCCCCGCCGAACCGATATGTCGGCCCCTGCGCGGGGGCGATACAATCGGGTTCGGGAGTTTTCGCAATCCGCTCGTTCCGTTTGCCGCCAGAGCCCAGGGAGTTGACCGCTTTGTTTACTTGGTTGATCGAACAATTGAAGTGGCTCATCAGCCTGAAGGACCTGGAAAACGTCCGCCAGTTGGTGAACCTGGGCGGCCCGTGGTGGATCAGCTACGCGATTCTTTCAGCCGTGATTTTCAGCGAGACCGGGCTGCTGGTTGGTTTCTTCCTGCCGGGCGATTCGCTGCTGTTTGCCGCGGGGTTCCTTGCGAGCCAGAGCGTCTTTTCGCCCGACGTCAGTCCCGCGAGCAACCTGTTGCTGCTCAATGCGTGTTTGGCCACGTCGGCCGTGCTGGGCGACGCGGTGAATTACTTCGTCGGCCTGCAAATGGGCCAGCACGTGCTGGATCGCGGCCGGCTGCGCTTCGTCAAGCACGACCACCTGGTGGCGGCCCAGGAGTTTTACGAGCGGCACGGGGCGATGGCCATTATCCTGGCCCGGTTCGTGCCGGTCGTGCGCACGTTCACGCCGTTTGTGGCAGGCGTGGCCCGCATGAGCTATCGCCGTTTCGCGCTCTACAACCTGGTTGGCGGCGTGGGCTGGGTGGCCTCGATGAGCGCGGCCGGCTATTGGCTGGGACAGATCCCGCTGGTTGCCAAAAACTTCGAGCTGGCGGTGCTGGGCGTAGTGGTCGTCAGCGTGTTGCCGATTCTGTTCGGCCTGGCCCGCAAGTGGCGCCAATCGCTGGCGGCCAGGCGGCGAGCGCCGCTGGTGGCCGAGCCGGCTGCCGAACTCGGCGAGCGCTAAAGACCACGCCGGTCGGCGTAGCGGAAGTCGTGAGACTTCCGACGCTTCAACCGGCGAGCCTGCGATACTGCGGAACTTTCGCGAGTTCCGCTACGTGGAGATGAATCAAGCGCCTCTAGGCGACGGCGTTGATGCCCGAGCCGGCCGGCAGATTCGCGAGCAACTGCACGAGCGAGCTGGCAGCGCTGCCCTGTGTCGAGCTGCCGGAGGAGGCCTGCGAAGGATCCTGGCCGGCCGCCTGCAAGATGTTTTCGAGCAGTGCCTGGGCCGACGACGAACTGCTACTCGACGAGGAGTTGGACGTCGTCGAGCCGCTGGATTGCACGCCGCCGCCGCCGTGATGATGACCGCCGCCACCTTTCTTCAGTTGCGTCGGATCGATGCCGTTGGCTTGCAGCGTGCTGTTGACCGCGTTTTCAATCGCTTGCAGCACATTGGCCGAAGAATTGGAGTTGGCGGTACCGCTGGAACCGGCGGCACTTGACGCGTCGGACGAACTCGTCGAGGTCGAGGAATTGGTCGAGGTGCTGCCGCCCGCATAGTTTTGCAGAGCCGCGATCACGGCCGAGGCGATTTGTTGTTGCAGCGTGCCGGTGGTCGCACTGCTGGCATCGCTGGAGGAGTTGGCGGAGCTGGCCGAACTGCTCGCAGCCGAGCTGTTGGGCGGCGCTGCGCCGCTGCTCTCGAGCTGCTGAATGTATTGGAAGATCGAATTATTCGAACTGCTGACGCCAGAGATACCAGACACGGTTCGAACCCTCCGCGCGTGAATCTCGAAACGGTTAACGCAACAAGCACGCCCGCTGGCCCCCTATTCATATATCGGCATTTGGGCCTGCCCGACGTCGGAGAATCGGCGTAATCCGTTTTTTTCACATTCGCGGCCCGTGCCGACGGCGTTGCAAGCAGGCTCCTGCTGGCGTGTCGGTTCCCGGGGCTTGTCCCGCGGACGCCTCTATTGCGGACGCTCGATGGTGAAGTTCACCACGAAGCGGGCTCGGGCGTCTTGGCTGCGGACGACTGGGGCTGGCTTGAGCCGCAGCTCGCCCGCGATTTTCTTTTTTCGCCGCACGCGGTAGATGTATTGGTTGGGATCGCTGGTCGTCTCATTGGCAAACTGGAATTGGGCGGCCAGCAGCCGCACGAGCGGCCGCGGATCGCCCGTGCTGCCGCTGAAGCTGATCCGCTGAAGCCGCTGCTGGCGGTCGAAGTAATAGGTCAGCGACCCGGCGAGATCGCCTTCGGTCGTGCCGGTCACCAGCGCCACGCGATAGCCTTGTAGATCCAACTCGGACAGCGCGGTCGAGACCCGCGACCAATGCCCCAGGATCCAGCCGGCCGTGATGTCGAAGCGCAGCGCCTGTGGTAGTTGTTGGATTTCGACCGGCATGGCCGCTGCTGGCCGCGTGGCCTCGAAACCGGGTGCTTCCGCCGCGGGCGTTTGATCGGCATCCACCGCGGCTGGCTGCTGTTCGGCCGCCTCCGGCGCGGTTTCGGCGGCCGGACTGCCCAAGCGGGTCGATGCCAGATAGGGAACGCCCGCCGCTGACAACACGGCGAACAGCACGGTGCTGCGCTTGATCATCGGATCGCCTCCGGGACGTGACGGAATCGCCGACCCCGTTGCCTGGCGGCCCGCCACGCTTGAGAATCGTCGGCGGCCGTGCGTAAGGTTTAACACGCCCGGTGGTGCGCGTACGCCGCCGGCACGACCGGCATGCCGCCGTGGCCGATTGGGCGATAAACTGTAGCGGCCGTACCGTTTTCACTTGCTGTGGCGCTCGCGCATGCCTGACACGCCGCTGGATGACTATCGCTGGCTGGCCAGTGGCCAGGCCGACGAGTTGCTGGCCGCAGCCGCGGCGGCGAGCGAACCGCTCGTGCAGCTTACGGCCCGCTTGCGGCGCGAGCTGTCGGCCGGCAGAACGCACCTCGTGCTCGAGCAGGTCGAACTGCGGCGGCGCGCGAAACAAAAGTTCGCGCATCCCGAGCGCATGTTTTTCAGCCCACTGGCGCTGGAACAAGCGACCGACGAGGTGCTGGCCGGTTACAAGGCCGAGCGGTTTGGCCCGGCCGGGCCGGTGGCCGATTTGTGCTGTGGCATCGGTGGCGACCTGTTGGGCCTGGCCTCCGGGCGGGCCGTGTTGGGCATCGATCGCAATCCGGTGGCCGCCGTTCTGGCTGCGGCCAATCTCCGGCGAGCGCAGCCTGATGCGCACACCAGCGGCGTGGCGGTGGCCGACGTGCTATCGATTGATCTGGGCAGCGCGGCCCCCTGGCACATCGATCCCGATCGCCGCCCGCGCGGCCGCCGCACCACGCGCGTCTCCCTGCACTCGCCGGACTCCGAGGCGATCGATCGCCTGCGGACCCGCTGTGCGGTTGCGGCGATCAAATTGGCGCCGGCTGCCGAACCGCCGCCCCACTGGGCGGGCGAGGCCGAGCTGGAATGGATCAGCCGCGGTCGCGAGTGCCGGCAATTGGTCGTCTGGTTCGACCGGCTGGCTCGCCATGCCGGCCGGCGCACGGCCAGCGTCGTCGCCGCCGATAGCCGGCGAACGGTGATCGAGCGGCCGGACGCGTGCCTGGCGGTGTCGCCCCGCATCCAGCGTTTCGTGTTCGAGCCCGACCCGGCGGTGCTGGCGGCCGATCTGTCGGCATCGCTGGCCGCCGAGCATCAATTGTCCGCGCTGGCCGCGGGCCTGGGCTATCTGACCGGGGACGCCGCCGTGGTCGACGCGGCCTTGTCATGTTTCGAAGTGCTGGAAGTCCTGCCGCTGCGCGTGAAGCTCGTCGCCGACTGGCTGCGCACGCGCGGCATCGGGCAATTGGAAATCAAAAAACGCGGCGTGGCGCTCGAGCCGGAGCAACTGCGTCGGCAGTTGCGGCCGGCCGGCAGTGGGCAGGCGACCTTGCTGATCGCGCCGGTCAACGGCCAGGCCGTGGCGATCATGGCCCGCCGCGCGTGACGCTGAGCGGCTGGCTCCCGGCCGCTCGCCGGGCCGCGGCCGGCACGTTATCCTTTTGATGCCCACCGGATCGTACACACCCCCAACAAAACCAGTCTTGGAACCCCGCACGATGCTACTCTTCGATTGTCATTTGGATCTCAGCATGAACGCGCTGGAATGGAACCGCGATATTACGCGGCCGGTCGAGGAAATCCGCCGCCGCGAGCAAGGCCAGACCGACAAGCGCGATCGCGGCCGCGGCACCGTGGCACTGCCCGACATGCGGCGCGGCCAGATCGGGCTGTGCGTGGCCACGCAAATTGCCCGTTACGTGGCCCCCGGCAACAAGCTTCCCGGCTGGCACAGCCCGGAAATTGCCTGGGCCCAGACGCAGGGCCAACTGGCCTGGTATCGGGCCATGCAGGAAGCCGGCGAGCTGGTGCAGATCGTCGACGTCGCGGGGCTCGATCGGCAATTGGCGATTTGGCAATCCGATCCGCCGGCCGATGCCCCCATCGGCTACATCCTCAGCCTAGAAGGCGCCGACAGCATCCGCACGCCCAAACACCTCGAACAGGCGTACGCCCAAGGCTTGCGGGCACTGGGGCCTGCACACTACGGCCCCGGCCGCTACGCGCAGGGCACGCATGCCACCGGCGGGCTCACCGCCGCCGGCGTTGAACTGCTCAAGGAAATGGACCGCCTGGGGATCATCCTCGACGCCACGCACCTCTGCGACGACAGTTTCTGGCAGGCGATGGATCTCTACCAGGGCCCGGTCTGGGCCAGCCATTCCAACTGCCGCGAACTGGTTCCCAACGACCGGCAATTCAGCGACGAGCAACTCAAGCTGCTGATCGACCGTGGCGCGGTGATCGGCGGCGTGCTCGACGCCTGGATGATGATCGCCGGCTGGCAGTTGTTCAAAACGCTGCCGGAGGAAATGGGGCTGAAGCTCGAGCGGCTGTTGGACCACATGGACCACATCTGCCAGTTGGCCGGCAATGCCCGGCACATCGGCATCGGCTCCGATCTGGACGGCGGCTTTGGGCGTGAGCAGTGTCCCACGGATCTCGACACGATCGCCGATCTATCCCGGCTGCCCGACATGCTCGCCGCCCGCGGCTACCCGGCCGCCGACATCGAACTGGTCGCGCACGGCAACTGGGTCCGGTTCCTGCGCGACGCGTGGAAGGAGTGACGGAGGATGAGTGCAGAGTGCAGAGTGATGAGTGCAGAGTGCTGGGTGCAGGGTGGCGGCGTTAAACCTCCCCTCTCCCCTTGTGGGAGAGGGGTCGGGGGGGA
>DATCFX010000853.1:0-3284 GCA_036509275.1 Pirellulales bacterium
CCGCGAAGCCGGCGGCATGCCGATTCCGGTGGTGGTCAGCGTGTACAACGACCGCAGCTTCGATTTTGTGACCAAGAGCCCTCCGGCCGCGGCACTGTTGAAGCAGGCCGCCAGCATCGCGAAAGGTTCGGGCGTACCGAACAAGGAAAAGGTCGGCAAAGTGAGTTCGGCCCAAATCGAGCAGATCGTCAAGCTCAAGCTGGCCGACCTCAACGCCCGCGACGTGGAGCATGCCAAGCGGATGATCGAAGGCACGGCCCGCAGCATGGGCATTGTAGTCGAGGGCTAGCGCGTCATTTAGCCATTTAGCGGGCCCGATTACGGGCCGTTGATTAATCTCGTTTAGCAGAAGACGGTTCGGAAACTTATGACCAAACTAACGAAGCGCATGAAGGTCTTGCGGGAAATCGCGCCGGACCGCGACACGGTGTTGCCGCTGGACCAGGCCGTGGCAATGTTGAAAAAGTTCGGCAACACCAAGTTCGACCAGTCGGTCGAAATCGTGATGCGGCTGGGCGTCGATGCCAAGCAGGCCGACCAGATCGTCCGCGGCTCGATCGTGCTGCCGCACGGCATCGGCAAGAGCCTGCGCGTGGTGGTATTCGCCAAGGGCGAGAAGGCCGAGGAGGCCAAGGCGGCTGGAGCGGAAGAAGTCGGCGCGGAGGAGTTGGCCAAGAAGATCAAGGACGGCTGGACCGATTTTGACGTGTGCATCGCCGCGCCGGACATGATGGGGCTGGTCGGCCCGCTGGGTCGCGTGCTCGGCCCGCGCGGCCTGATGCCCTCGCCACGTGCCGGCACGGTCACGCCCGACATCGGCAAGACGGTCAAGGAATACAAGGCCGGCAAGGTCGAGTTCCGCAACGACGCCGGCGGCAACGTTCACGCGGTGGTCGGCAAGCTGAGTTTTGACGCCCAGCAGTTGATCGAGAACATCCAGTCGTTCATTCATCACGTGATGACGATCAAGCCGCACACGGTCAAAGGCAATTATTTGAAGGGCATCTCGATCAGCGCCACGATGAGCCCCGGCATCCGCGTGGCGGCCTAGCGCGTCTTTTTGTCTCTCAGCGAGCCCGATAAAACTCAGCCAGAAACCACACGGTCCGTCCGATGAGCAAGTACGTCAAGAATCTGATCACCGATGATCTGCGGCAGCGCTTCCAGGGGATCGGCGATGCGCTGGTCGTGAGCGTGGCCGGGCTGGACGCCAACAAGAACTACCTGCTTCGCAAGCAGCTTCGCGAGAAGCGCGTGAGCTTGCTGGTGGTCAAGAACAGCATGGCCCGACGGGCCACCGAGGGCACGCCGCTGGCCGTGGCCTTCGAGCAGGCCGAGGGTTCGCTGGCCGTAATCTGGGGCGGCGAAGACATCGTGTCGCTGGCCAAGATCGTGGCCACGGTGGCTGGCGACAAGAACTTCGCTCCCTTTGCGCCGCGTGGCGGCGTGATGGACGGCGCGCGGCTTTCGGCCGCCCAGGTGCTCGAGGTCAGCAAATGGCCCAGCCGGCAGGAGCAGTTGAGCCTGCTGGTCGGTCAGATCCTTTCTCCCGGAGCCATGCTGGCCTCGCAGCTCACAGCCGTGGGCGGCGCGCTTGCCAGCCAGATCAAGCAAAAGGCCGAGCCAGAAGAGGGTGCCGAGCCAGAAGAGGGTGCCGAGCCCGAAGAGGGCAAAGCTGCAGAAGCAGGGGGCGAAGCCGCTCCGGCCGCCACATAGATTCGCGTTCCCATGAAACCGCGACCGCTGGTCGCGCACAACGCCAACCACACCAACCAACGCAATTTTTAGTTTCAGTCAGAAAGGACCGAGTTCGCCATGGCAACCGACGCAGCCACGATGGAGTTTTCCGCCGATACCAAGACGCTGGGTGACCAGATCGTCCAGCTCACGCTCAAGCAAGCCAAGGAGCTGAGCGATTACCTGGAGAACGTACACGGCATCAAGCCGGCGGCCGGCGGCGCCGTGATGATGGCCGGTCCTGCGGCCGGTGGTGCGGCTCCCGCCGCGGCCGAAAAGACCGAGTTCGACTTGATCCTCACCGCCTTCGGCGACAAGAAAATCGGCGTCATCAAGGTGGTCCGCGCCGCGACCGGCCTGGGCCTCAAAGAAGCCAAAGATCTGGTCGAGGGCGTGCCCAGCAAGGTCAAGGAAGGCATCAGCAAGGAAGACGCCGAGAAGCTCAAGAAGGAGCTCGTGGAAGCCGGCGCCACGGTCGAAATCAAGTAGTCAGCCGCGTCTGCGAGTCTGTGGATCCCAACATCGAAGCCTGCAACTCAACACGAACCTGGCCTCCGAAGCGTCGCCTGCCCGCACCCCGCGTGCGTCGCGGGCTGGGGAATATGTGGCTGGACCGCGGCGCAAGGCCTGCCTTGCGCTCGAGCGCCTGCGACTCGCGCAGTCGCGCCAGCCGGGCGGATCGTGCTGAATTTCGGGCGTTCGTTTTAGCCGTGTCGGCGGGTTTGAGTGCAGTTCAGCTGGATTCAGCCTTGCCGGCAGCGTTGACCCCCTCCCTCTTCCCTCCTCGAGGAGCGTGAGTCCTTATGGCCACCTCGGCAGAACGCCGTCTCCGACCCCAAGAAGTTCGTCGCTTCGGCAGCATCCGCGAGCATCAGCAGATTCCCAATCTGACGGATATCCAGACCCGCAGCTACGATGCCTTTTTGCAGCTTGAGTCCGCTTCGGACAAGCGCAAGGACGAGGGCATCGAGGGGGTGCTGCGCGAGATTTTTCCGATTGAGAGCTATGACAAGAGCTTGCGGCTGGAGTACGTGCGCTACGAGTTGGGCAAACCCCGCTACGAGCCGGACGAATGCCGCCAACTGCGGCTAACCTACGGCCGGCCCTTCAAGGTCTGGCTGCGGCTCACCAAGGAGCAGCCGGTCGAGGAAGAGGTCTACTTGGGCGACATGCCGATCATGCTCGGCGGCGGCGAGTTCATCATCAACGGTGCCGAGCGCGTGGTCGTCAGCCAGTTGCACCGTAGCCCGGGCGTCGATTTCGTCAGCGAGATGGAAGGCAATGAGCGCCGGCTGCACAATTGCCGCATCATTCCCGAACGCGGAAGTTGGATCGAGTTGAACGTGAGCAAGAAGGAAGTGCTCACGGTCCGCATCGACCAGAGCGGCAAGTTCTCGGCTTTGACGCTGCTGCGGGCGATGGACCCCAAATACAGCGAGAACGCCAACCTGCTGCGCTGCTTTTTCGAGACCAGCGAGGAAAAGGTCGTCGACGGCCGGAGCGTCGGCAAGATCGAAAATAAGTTTGCCATCACCGACATTGTCTAC
>DATCFX010000854.1:0-1451 GCA_036509275.1 Pirellulales bacterium
GATGGAACCTGGTCCGTAGTCCGCGGATGGAGTCGGTAAAACGAACCGATCCGGCGAGACTCAGCACTTCCGCCGATTCAGCCGAATTCTCTGTGTAGACCCTCCGCTACGTTCCTTCCGTATCCCAATTCCGGCAGGCGAATCAACGCATGGCTTGGAGCACTGGCATTTGGGCGTGGCTGGCGGGGCGCCGACGGTCGCCGCGGGCCGTGCCGCTATCCACCGAGGTCGAACTGCGGCTCATTCGACTGGAAGAGCGCCGCGTGTTGCAAGGCATGCCGGTTGCCGCGCCGCCCGCGGCCGCCGGCAGTTCGGGACATGCCACGGCCACGTATCTGATCGCCCGGCACGGCAACGAAGTGGATGTCTCGCTCAACGGCGTGCTGGTCAAAGAGCAGTCGATCGACCAGGGACGCTTGACCATTGCAGCCCTGACCACCGGCGCGCAGTTCATCGTCGATATGTCCGGCGGCAACCCGATTCCCAAGGGCGGCCTGACGTTGATCGGCGCCGCGGCGGCCAACGGCGTGCAAAACTCGCTCGTCATCCAGCCCGGCAACGCGGCGGCGCCCTTCGCCACGGTGACCTATTCGCTGTTGACCAGCGACCAGGGCTCGATCGTGCTGACAACCTCCTCCGCGAGCGGCCCCAACCAGGCCTCGACGATCAATTTCAGCAATCTCACCGCCATCAAGGACGACACGGCCGCCGCCGGCCGCGTGCTCGAACTGGATGGTGAGCCCGAGCAGTTGACGCTGACCGCGGCGCCCAACATCGCCTCGCAGCCGGCGCTGATGCTCAGTTCGTCGCTAGGGCCGTCGGTCACTTTTGTTGATCCGGCCACGAGTTTGATGATCGAAGCCGCCGGCCAGCCGGGCGACAGCCTGCAACTGGCCAGCTTCGATCTCGTGGCCAGCCTGACCGTGGAGATGGCGGGCGCGGTTTCGCTGTCCGGCCCGGTGCAGACGGGCGGCTTGTCGATTTCGGCCGATACGATTCAGCTCAACTCGAGTTTGATGGCCGGTCCCAGCGCGCAGTTTGTGGCCCAGAGCGAAATCAACGTCGCCCAGTCGGCCAGCGTTGCCGCGCTGTCTTCCATCGACCTGGAAGCGCCGAACATCCAGCAGGTCGGCAATCTGCGGCTGCTCGGCCCCGGCCTGGTGCGACTGAACGCGGGCGCCGGGGGCACAGTGATCGTCTCCGGGCGGATCGATGCCGCGGAGCTTGGCCCCAGCGGCAGTGGCGGCAATGTGCAAGTGCTGGGCAACCTGATCGCCCTGACTGGCTCGGCAGTCATCGACGTTTCCGGCTCGAGCCCCGGCTCCGTGGTCATCGGCGGCAACGGTGGTTTTGCCGAAGTCTCGAGCATCGGCTCGATCGATTTTGTGGGCAAAACGGATCTCAGCGCCAGCCAGGGCCAAGGCGGCAATCTGCTGCTGGATCCGCTGTCG
>DATCFX010000855.1:0-2318 GCA_036509275.1 Pirellulales bacterium
CGTCGCGCTGTGGGCTGGCTTCATCAACCGCGTCCACGGCACGGCACTGCCGCGCCGGCCGGTTCGCGCGCTGACGGCGTTGGGCGTGCTGGGATTGGTCGTCAGCCCGCTGGCCGTGGCCATCGTCGGTTGGCAGCACGAGTTTCGCATCATCGGCCGCGGCGACTGGGACGGCGTGCCCTGGGGCCTCATGTTTTACGTCGGGCTCTGCGCGGTCGGCGCGCCGCTGATGGCGGGCGCTTGGCTCGTACACCGCTGGCAAGATCGGGCTGCCGGCACACTGCTCGACGAGCGCTCGCGCAGCTACGACCTGCGCGCCGCGGCGCTGGAAGGCGTCGAGTCGCCGGCCATGCAACGCCTGATTCAGTTGCGGGCCAACGAGGCCTCGCAACTGGCCGTGACGCATAAGACACTGTATCTTGCCCGACTGCCGGCCGAGCTCGACCGGCTCACCATCGCACACCTTTCCGACTTGCATTTCACCGGCCGCGTGGGCAAGCAGTTCTTCGTCGAGGTCGTCAACCGCGTCAACGAGCTCGATGCCGACCTGGTCGCGCTCACCGGCGACATCGTCGACAAGGCGCGTTATTTGCCCTGGCTGCCCGACACGGTCCAGCGGCTGCGCGCCCGACATGGCGTGTACTTCGTACTGGGCAACCACGACCTCTATGTGCCGACGGCCACGCTGCGCGACATGCTCACGTCGGCCGGCCTGGTCGACCTGGGCTCGCAAACCGCCACGCTCGAGCTGCGCGGGCGGCGCATTGCGTTGGCCGGCAACGAGCTGCCCTGGATCGGGCCGCCGCCGGACCTCTCGCGGCTGCCGGCCGATGCCGCCTTGAAGATCGCGCTGTCGCATGCGGCCGACCAGTTTAATTGGGGCCGCCGGCACGGTTTCGATTTGTTGCTGGCCGGCCACAACCACGGCGGCCAGGTGCGTCTGCCGCTGCTAGGAGCGCTGGCCTGTCCCAGCCGGCACGGCACGCGTTACGCCTGCGGCGTGTTCTATGCCCGGCCCACCGTGATGCACGTCAGCCGCGGCGTGTCGGGCGAGGTGCCGCTGCGCTGGAACTGCGCGCCGGAGATTTCGCTGCTCACGCTGGCCGCCGCCCGGCCCACGGACGAAGCCGCCGCCGCGGCCCGGCAGCAGGACGCCCCCGAGCTGCGCTACGCGCCTTCGTAGGGTGACCAAGTGGATAGGGCCACTTTCCCCGTTGATCTGCCCCTGAAAAACGCTGTCTCGCAACAGGATGCCGCGTGTTGCTTACTGCGGAATCGGGTCGCTGCGGCGGACGATCTTGCCCTCCCAGACGGCTTCGTCGGTGGCGCGGTCGTAGGTCAGAATGCGACTGGCGCTGTGCGGTGCGGGAGGCACGTCGATCTTCGGCAGCCAGCGGCGATGCTCGGCGATGACGGCCGAGTATTGCGGATCCGCGGCGAGGTTCTTCCATTCGTGCGGGTCGCTTTGCAGGTCGTACAGTTCCTGGCTGCCGTCGGCGTAGTGGATGTACCGCCAGCGCTCGCTGCGGACGGCGTGATTGCCCTGGTTGTGCGAAGTGATGGCCGGCCAGGCTCGCGTCGCGGCTGCATCGTGCAACTGCGGGACGAGACTGTGGCCTTCCAAATCGTGGCGGGCAGGCAAGCCGCATAACTCGACGAGCGTCGGGTAGATATCGAGCAGCTCAGCCGGCTGGGTCGAGCGGCCGCCGCGCGTCACGCCCGCACCGGCAAAGACCAGCGGCACGCGCGTCGAGCGCTCCCAGAGCGTGTTCTTACCGGTGATCGCCTTTTCGCCCAGGTGCCAGCCGTGGTCGCCCCACACCACGACGATCGTGTTCTCGGCCAGGCCGGTTTCGTCCAGCGCCGCGAGCAAGCGGCCGATCTGGGCATCGACAAAGCTGGTACACGCCAGATAGGAGCGCACCAGATTGCGCCATTGATGGTTGTCTTGAACCCACTTCAAGCGCGGTTCCGGCAACTCCCAGTGCAGGTACCAGGAAAATCGCGGCGTGTCGGCGCGGTCGTCGTTCATGATCGCCGGCAGCACGCGGTCGTCGTCGGGATACAGGTCGAACCACTTTTGCGTGGCGTAACAGGGCACGTGCGGCAGGGCGAAACCAGTGGCCAGAAAGAAGGGCTGATCGGCACGCATGCCGCGCAGTTGCTCGACGCCCCAACTGGCGACCTTGTAGTCGCCTTTGTCTTCGTCGCGGTGCGGAAACACGCCCCAATCCATGAGCGGATGGTTGCCCATCGGGGTGGGCGGAATGAGCTTCTGCGGCGGCTTGACGCCGACGCCGCCGGCCGAGCCCCACACG
>DATCFX010000856.1:0-3744 GCA_036509275.1 Pirellulales bacterium
GAACGCGCAGCCAGGCAGAAGGGGGGAACTCGATGCCGGACGATGCGGTCGAACCTCTCGATGCGGGCGAGTTGGTGGCCAAGTATCGCTTGCCGCTGCTGGCATTTATCGAGCGGCGGTTGGGCCCGGCCATCCGCACGAAGGTCGAGCCGGACGACATCCTGCAGGAGGTGAGCATCGAGGCCGTGCGCTGCTGGCCCGCCATGCGGGCACAATTGGGCGCGCCGTTTTCGTGGCTGTGCAGCGTCGCCGAGCGGCGGATCGTCGATGCGCATCGCCGCTTTTTTGGGGCCGAGAAACGCAATGCCGGCCGCGAAGTGTCGCTGGCCCGCGGCGGCGAGACGAGCGCCGGCGGCCTGCTCAACCTGCTGGTGGCCAGCCTCACGACGCCCACTCAGGCGCTCTCGCGCGACAACCGGCACGCGCTGCTGATGCAGGCCCTGGCCCAGTTGCCCGCCGAACAGCAGGACGCGCTGCGCCTGCGTTATGTCGAAAGGCTCCCCTCGAAGGACATCGCCGCTCAGTTGGGCAAGAGCGACGGAGCCGTCCGCGTGATGCTGACCCGGGCGTTGCGATCGCTGCAAACGCTGCTGGTCAATGCGGGTGTCAGCCGCCCCGGCTGATCCGCGTCCGCGGGTCGCAGCCCGGGGATTTTTTGAGCCGCACTTCTGCCTGCCTGCACGGCGGCTGTAACAACCGGGCCGGCGTTCCGCTCATAGCTGTAGCCGCCGCCAAAGATGGTTCGATGCCGGCGCTGGACTGGGAGATCGATGACCATGAGTACTGTCACCTTGTTGTACAAACACGCGTTCGTCGACAGCCGGCCGCCCGTGGTGGTGCCCGCCCGGCCGACCGAAGACCAGCTTCGTCTATGGCTGGTGGATTACCTGGCGCGGCTGGCGAATGTTCATCCAGCCGACATCGAAATGCATGAGTTGTTTGCCAGTTACGGCCTGGACTCGATCTCGGCCGCGCGCCTGGTCGGCGAGTTGGAGAGTTGGCTGAAGGTTGAAATCCCCGCCACGCTCGCCTGGGACTACCCGACTGTCGACGAGGCGGCGCGGTTCCTCGCTCCTCGCACCAAGCCGCGCTAACTCAACAGCGGCCGATAACGCCGCGAAAGGCCAATCCGCCAAGGATTAAGGATCGCCCGAAAAATAACTTCCGTATTTCCCGGCCCCTCACCCTGCCCTCTCCCGCAAGGGGAGAGGGGCCGCGGAGAAGTTATTTTTCGGTCGATCCTAAACGGCCGCGGTAGATCCCGGCCGATGATCCAGGAAGTTCGCCAGATGCACGCGCCAGCGACGAGCCGGCACCGCGTCCGTCGAACTCGAAGCGACTTCAGAAAACGCGGCGTCGATCGCGGCGTAACTCGGATCGGACGCTACCGGCTGCCGCCAGGGGCTGACGCCGGCCGGCAAGCTGCCCTCGGGCAGGCTCGTTCGAGGCCCCGCCAACCAGTCCAGCGAATCCGCAAAGATCGGCAGCACTGCCGCAGAGGGTTCGGGCATCTCCGCGCCGGCGGCCTGCAACGGCAGACTGCCCACGGGGGCGGATAGTGGCGCAGCGGACGAAGGTGAAGGTAGTGCCGCGCGCGGCGATGCGCTGGACGGCTGCCAGCGGCCCGGCAAGCTCGTCGTCGCGCTGCGGTCCGCAGCCACGAAACCGCGCTGCTCGCCGTCTACGTCGGCCGGAGTTGCCGGTTCTACGGTGATGGACGGCGGCGAAAGGGCCACGGTCGTTGATTGCAGCAGCATGCCAACCACTGCGCCGAACGGCTGGGCCGAAGCCATGTCGGGCGCCAGATCGACTTGCTGAGAACCAGCGGGTTGCAACGCCACGAGCGGGGCAAGCGCCGGCAGCGTCGGTTCGGGTAGGCTGTTGAGATCACTGCCGACGGCCATTTTCGTGAGCAGCACGTCGCCGTTGGTGATGTTGCCTGAGCCGTTGACGTCTTGCCGGAAATTGCTGGGACCGGTCACCGCGCCGACGTCCAGTTTCGTTTGCAGCACGTCGCCATTGGTGACCGCGCCGCTATCATTGGCATCTCCGGGAACGACATTGAAACGGAAATTGAAATCGCCGCCGGGAGTGCCGTCACCCGAGCCTGCGGCAAACGTGCTGACGCCCGTCGTCCACTGGCCATCCAGTGCGGTACCTAAGGCATCGGTCACGGCCGCCGACGACAAACCAATCCAGTACTTGCTGCTGGCCAGCGTGGGAAACGTCCAAGTGGCGACCTGGGCCGCGGCGTTGTAGCTAAACCCGGTGCTGGCGATCGGATTGCCGGCGTCGTCGTAGAGCGTGAGGCTGGCTGGCGCGACCATCACGCCTTCGTCAAAAGCCACCGACAAGATATCGATGTTCGTCCAGGGCAGCATGGTAGCGAGTTGGTTGGCGCCATCGGCCAATTCGAATCCCAGCCCCGGCCAGGATCCGTCGCCCAGTCCGGCACTATCGAGCATCGAAACGAACGACGGCGCCCATTGCGTGCTGCTGGCGTAGACACCGACGACCGTAGGCAATGGGTTGACGACGAGCAAAGCACTCAACTCTGCCGTGCTAAAGGCGGTCGAGCCGCCGCTACTGGAAGTGTTGGCCGTCGCGCCGTTGACTCCGCTCGTTTGGTCCCAGGCCCGGAAGGTAATCCCCGCCCCGAGCGTGCCCACTTCGCCCGTCGAGGGGACAAAGCGAATGCGGGTGCGATTGTCGGACGCCAGCAGCAGGGCCTGCGTCGCGCTGGGCGAGCCTACGGAGTTCCACGTGCTACCGTCATTCAAAGAGAACTGCCAGGCGCCGTGCGTGTTGTCGACCGCGACGATGGCGATGCCTTCCAGCGCACCGGGATCCGGATCCGCGATCGGCTGTGCGCCGGCTCCCGTGGCCAGCAGCGCCGATACCAGGTCGCCGGTGCTCGCGAAATTGTTTTCTTCAATGGTCGAGAATTGCGGCAGCACGCTCGTGTTGAGCGTGGGAGCCGTGTTGACAACATCCACTTGCACGTTGAAAGCGGTCGACGTGGACAAGCCGCCTGAATCCGTAGCGCACAGCGTGAGCGTGGCACTGCCGTACTGGCCCGGTGCGTAGTTGAGCGTGAGATTGCCGTTGGAGTCGATGGGCGTGGAAGCGAACAGTTCCGGGTCGGTATCGCCGGTGAGGGCGTAGGCCAAATTGGTCGAGGCGTCGTTGTCGTCGGCAAACGCTTGCGACAGGTTGATGTCGTCGGCAGCGGAGTTCTCCGCGGCGCGGGTGTTGGCGATGCCGGAAGTCGAGGGAGCCGAGTTCTGAAATGTCCAGAGTTCGGTGCCGTGCGTAGTGTCGGTGGCGGCGAAGAACAAGTCGCCGTCGATGTTCGTCAGCGACGACGGGTTCGAGCCGACCGAGCCGGGATAAATGTCCGCGACGAGCGCGGTACCGCTGGCCGTGCCATCGGTGGCCCAAAGCTCCGAGCCGTGTACGGTATCATTGGCCGGGAAGTACACGAGGCCGTTGACCAGCGTCATCCACGGCAGGTTGGTGTTGGCCGTGTTGGGGTTCAATCCCAGAATCTTCGAGGTCCCGGCGGCCGTGCCGTCGCTCCTCCAAAGCTCGGTGCCCCCCAAGCTGTCTTCGGCGCTAAACAGCAGCACGCCGTTGTCGGCGATCATGTTGCCGGGAGGGTATCTAAAAGAATCGACCAGGACTGTTCCGGCGGCGGTGCCGTCGGTTTCCCAGAGTTCGTAGGGAGGGCCGGGTTCGAGCGTT
>DATCFX010000857.1:0-1633 GCA_036509275.1 Pirellulales bacterium
CCACCTCGCTGGGCATGGGCACGTAGTGCAGGGCTTCGGCATCGGCCGCGCCGTGCCGATAGCACCAATCGAAGAACTTGAGCATCACCGCCGTCTTTTGCGGGTCGGCCGCTGCTTTGCGCAGCAGAATAAACGAGGCTCCGGTGATGGGCCAGGTCTCGTCGCCCGGTTGATCGACCAGCACCATATAAAAGCCGGGCGATTGTTTCCAGTCGGCATTGGCGGCCGCCGCCTGGAATGTCTGGATCGTCGGTTCGACGAATTTGCCGGAGCGGTTTTTGAGCAGCACGTGCGCCATCTGGTTTTGCAGTGCATAGGCATATTCGACGTAGCCGATCGCGCCGTCGATGCTTTCGACGTACGCCGCCACGCCCTCGTTGCCTTTGCCGCCCCAGCCGGTCGGCCAGTCCACGGCTTTTTCGGCGCCGACCTTCGATTTCCACTTGGGCGATACGGCCGACAAGTAGCTGGTGAACATCCAGGTCGTGCCGGAACCATCGGCCCGACGCACGACCGCCACGTCCTTTTTCGGCAGCTTCAAATCAGGATTCGCCGCTTGGATCCGCTGGTCGTCCCAACTCTTGACGTCGCCCAGGAAGATGTCGGCCAGCAGCTCGGGCGTCAGCCGCAACTGGCCCGGCCCGACGCCGCTAATGTGGACCACCGGCACCACGCCGCCAATGACCAGCGGAAACTGCACAAGCCCGGCTTGTTCCAGCTCCTCGGCCGTCAGCGGAGCATCGCTCGCGCCGAAGTCGACGGTCTGGTTCTTGATCTTGCTGATTCCACCGCCCGAGCCGATCGACTGGTAATTGATCTGCACGGCCGACAGGCCTTCGTAGCTGTGGGCCCACCGCGAGTACAAGGGATAGGGGAACGTGGCCCCCGCACCGGTGATCGCCACCGGCGGCGGCCCGCAGCCGGCAATCAGAGCCAGCAAGCCAAGCTGCAGCACCATGCCTGCTTTCCTCATCGACGAAACGCCTCCTAGTCGCGGAATATGGGGGTTGCTAGCCGTCCGCCGATCTTAAGCCTGTCATGTTAGCGGGTGATTAATATTCTGCTAGCCTTCGGCGAAACCCAGCCAGCGCAAAACCCGCTGACGGCAACGGTTACGCGATCCGGGAAAAAAGAGGGCCCAGATCAAGGCCGCCCGCGGCATCGTCGCCCCCAAAGCCCGGCGCCGACCAATCGCCGGAGGCGCTGACCCTCCGGCAGTGGAGCGAGGGAGAAACGGAAAGGCCAAAGCAATTGAACAGAAGGCCGCGAAGACCGCTAAGAAGAAGGAGAGGAAGAAGAGGAGGAAAAATTGCGAGCAGCGGGGACGGCTGGCGTCACGGCATGACAGTGCTTTCTTCCGCCCTCTTTCTCATCCTTCGCTTCGTGCTTCGCGCCCTTCGAGATCTTCTGTTCAAAGTGGTTTCAAACCGCTGCGGGCTTGGGCCTAGTCGGCTCACTTCAAGTCTTTGACTTCCGGAACCTTGATCGGCTCCATCACGCGCCGCAGCACGAGCAACCGGCGGTGAGCCACCGGACCGGTCTTCGCCGTCTTGAAGTCCGTCGGCCGCCGCTTCTCTGGTGGCTGCTCGTCCCAGCCCTCGTCCTCCTGGCCATCCGCCATGCGACCTCCGGA
>DATCFX010000858.1:0-1336 GCA_036509275.1 Pirellulales bacterium
CACGGAGGAGTTGAGTCATGCGCAAGCTGCTGGGTGCGGTTGTCTTGGCGGTGTGTTTCAGCTCGACGACGGGTTGCCTCGTTCCGGCCTACTCCGGCGATCCTACCCGGCGCTCGCAACAGTTGATTTACACCTCCGAAAACCTCCGCATGCTGCTGGAAGATTGGGAACGAGTGTGGATGCTGGATCAACCCAGCCACTTGTCCCCCTATCGAACTCATGGCGGCATTATCTAGCCCATGACGGCTGACCCGCGGCACCTCGGCGGCCAACCGCCGCCGGCGTGCTCCAGCGGCTAGTCGTTGCCGGCGTGCGCCTGCGGCGATACATTGCTAGCAATCCGCTGCCGCATGCGCTGCGTTCGATGCCAGGCTGCCGCCGGTCTCTGTGCGGCCCGGGGGGCTGGCGCCGCCGCTTATCCCTAGCACTGCACCCTTAAACAGGCCCCTTGCCCCAAGTGTCACAACCTGCTGTCGATCTGGGGGTGCAACTGGGGCGGCTGCGGCTGAACAACCCGGTGATGGTTGCCTCCGGCACCTTCGGCTATGCCCGCGAAATGGCCGGCATCGTCGATCTGGCGCGCCTGGGCGGCATCCTGCCCAAGACCATTACCCTGCACCCCCGGGCCGGCAATCGCCCGTGGCGTACGATCGAAACCACCGGCGGCATGCTCAACAGCATCGGCCTCGATAACGACGGGCTGGAAGCCTTCATCGATGGTCATTTGCCCTACCTGGCCGGTCTGCAGACGGCGATCATCGTCAGCATTGCCGGCCGCGACCACGACGAGTTTCTGGCGATCAGCCGGCGGCTGGACGGCCTGACCGGCGTGGCGGCCCTGGAATTGAACATCTCGTGCCCTAATGTGTCCGGCGGCGTTGACTTTGGCACCGATCCGCAGATGTGTCAGCGGCTGGTGGCCGGGGTGCGGGCCGCCTGCTCGCTGCCGGTGATTGCCAAGCTCACGCCGAACGTCACGGATATCGCCTCGATCGCCAAGGCAGCCGAGGCCGGCGGCGCCGATGCGATTTCGCTGATTAACACCTGTGCCGGCATGGCCATCGACTGGCGCCGGCGCCGGCCGCTGCTGGGCAACACCATCGGCGGGCTAAGCGGCCCGGCGATCAAGCCGATTGCCCTGCGCGCCGTGTACCAGGTGGCGGCGGCGGTCCGCACGCCGCTGATCGGCATCGGCGGCATCGCCACGCTGGACGATGTGATGGAATTTCTCGTGGCCGGCGCGACGGCCGTGCAGGTTGGCACCGCGAACTTTTACAATCCGCGGGTGTCAGTACAGATTCTCGATGGACTGGCCGAGGCGATTGCCAGCCTCGGC
>DATCFX010000859.1:0-1425 GCA_036509275.1 Pirellulales bacterium
CGTGGTATTCCAGCGGCATTTCGTAGTCCTTCCGCAGGGGGTGGTCGACCCAATCTTCTGGGCACAAGATCCGCCGCAGGTTCGGATGGCCGATAAAGCGCACGCCGGACAGGTCGTAGACCTCGCGCTCGTGCCAATCGGCCGTGCGCCAGATGTCGCACACACTGGGCACCTCCGGCAACTCGCCCGGCTGGTCGTTTTTCCAGCGCGGCAGCAGCACCTTGAGCACCAGGCTGCGCTTGTGCGGCAGGCTCCACAGATGGTAGACGACCTCGGTGTGCGGTGGCCAGCCGGTCTTGGCGGCCTTCTTGGGGTCGGCCTCGAAGTAATCCACGCCGCTGATGCAATTGAGAAAATCGAACCGCAAGTCCGGCTCATCGTGCAGATAGCGGCAGACCTCGAACAAGCCATCCGGCGAGATCTCGATCCAGGGATCGATCACCTCGAGACTGGCCCCGGTGATCTTTTCTCCGAAGCGGGCCTTGAGCCGGTCGACAAACGACGTTCCACTCATCGAGCGTGCCTCGCGGTTAGAAACAGGAACTCAGTTCGGGGCGGGCCGCTGTTGCGCACGGGAGCCCGCGGTCAGAGCGTTCATGCGGACAGGGCCGGCTCTTCTAACCGCTCCGGCCCTGGCGGTGCCGGTAGCGGCGCGCCGGCTCGCTGGCGGCTGACGGCGCGGACCCAATCCAGGTCGCCGCGCATCCAGACATAGGCAAAGCCGACGAGCAAGACCGCGAAAAACACCAGAATGTCCACGATCGAAGTTCGCGCAAGCGATGTTGCCGTGTGGCGAATGGCGGCCGTATTCTCGGCCACGTCGCCCTGCGGTTTGGGCAGCGCGGGAGCGGGCACGCCCAACGCCGCGAGCGTGTTGCGCGTGCCGGCGGCCAACTCGATCTTTGCAGGCTGACCGCCGGGCGCGCCGTCGGTCGAGGTTTGAACCACGGGCTGGTAGCGGGGATCCATCAGGTGCGTGGCTTTGCCGAAGACCACGGCCCAGGGAAAAAAGAAGGCGATCTCGACGTCGAAAATAATGAACAGCAGCGCCACGACGTAAAATCGCAGATCGAACTGCACGAAACTCGAGCCGATGGTCGGCTCGCCGCATTCGTAGACTTCGAGCTTCTCGACGTTGGGCGCATCGGGGCGAACCAGTTTGCCGATCACCAGGTTGGCAAACAAAAACAGAAAGCCCAGGACAACGAACAGGGCCAGGTAAGCGACGATGGCAGTCGGCGACATGAGCAACTACGCCAGGCGAGGCTGGGGCGATCAGGGGCGAGCGACACGGGCTCGTGAGCGGTCGATTGTAAACCCGTGCCCCGGTTTTGCAAGCGGAGCCAGAGTAGTGGAATTCAAGGGAATTCCGCGGCATCGAGTGGCGATCCGGAGGAAGTCTCACGACTTCGGCTCCAGTACCGG
>DATCFX010000860.1:0-1140 GCA_036509275.1 Pirellulales bacterium
CCTTGGACGTGTTCGAGACCGAGCCGCTGCCGCCGGAGCATCCGCTGTGGCAGATGGAAAACGTGATCCTGACGCCGCACGTCGCCGGCTATGGTCCGCAAATCGCCGCCCGGCACTTGGACGTGGTGGTGACCAATATCCGCCGCTTTGTGCGCGACGAGCCACTGGTGAATGTGGTGAACAAAGCAGCGTGGTTTTAATTAAATGCGGGAACGATGCATGCGGGCCCCATCAAGCCGCGACCGCTGGTCGCGCGGCGGCGAACGGCGGCCGCGACTGGTAAATTCCCGCGACCAGCGGTCGCGGCTTTATGAGAATCGGGCTCGCCGCGTAGGGGCCGGCTGCGTTAAGATGGAAAACCCGCGGATTGGACCGCCCAGGTGATCGGCAAGCCGACCGGGCACGAGGCAAGGATACGCCGATGGATAGCTGGAGCGTCGCACTGCTGGTGGCGGCCGGCTATGTGGCCGTGATGGGCCTGGTGCGAATGATGCTGGCACGCCGCGACCAGTTGGTGCAAGAAATCCGGCAGCAAATCGCCGACGAAAAGAAGCGGAAACAGGCCGCCGAAGAGCAGCAGCAGGATCAAGCCGCTTGAACCCCGGCGTGGGAAGTGTGATGGCCAAGCGGTTGTATATCGAAACGGTCGGCTGCCAGATGAACATGCTCGATAGCGAGCTGGTGGTGGCCAGTCTGCGCCGCGTCGGATATGAACTGGCCGACAGCCCCCAGCAGGCCGATACGATTCTGTTCAATACGTGCAGCGTGCGGCAGCATGCCGAAGACAAGATTTACAGTGCCCTCGGCCGGCTCAAGCACGCCAAGCGGCACCATCCGCACAAGATCATCGGCGTGTTGGGCTGCATGGCCCAAAAAGATCAGCGGCTGATATTCGAGCGGGCACCGTACGTGGACCTGGTGGTCGGCCCGGGCCAGTTGCACCAGATTCCGCAGTTGCTGGAAGAAATCGCCGCCGGCAGCGGGCAGCGGATGGAGGTGAGCCTCGACCGCCAGGCCGGCAGCCGCCAGGAAGTCGAGCAGAGCTTCGAGAGTTACGACCCGCTGCGCGACGAGGCGATGCGCCCTTCGCCGTACCAGGCCTACGTGCGGATCATGATCGGCTGCGACAAGTTCTGCACC
>DATCFX010000861.1:0-10702 GCA_036509275.1 Pirellulales bacterium
CGTGTGGGGCGTGAGCTGCTGGATGTCGAACAACTGATAGCCCCGGGCCTGGAGGTGGCCCACCAAGTGGACCAGCGCGATCTTCGAGGCGTCGCGGACGCGATAAAACATCGATTCGCCGGCGAACATGCCGCCGATGGCCACGCCATACACGCCGCCAGCCAGCCGACCGCCGCACCAGGCTTCGACGCTATGGGCGATGCCGGCATCGTGCAGCCGGCAGTAAGCGGCCAGCATCTGCGGCGTGATCCAGGTGTTGTCCGTGCGGTTCTGGGCCGTCGCACAGCCTTCGATCGTGGCGCGAAAATCGCGATCGGCGGTGACTTCGAAGCGGCCGCTCAGCCACGCACGCCGCAAGCGGCGCGAAATGTGCAACCGCTCGAATTCCAGCGTGGCCCTAGGATCGGGCGACCACCATGCCAGCCGGCCGCCAATCGTGGGCCACGGAAAAATACCGTGCGAATACGCGTCGAGCAGCCACTCGATGGTGAGCTGTCCACCGGCGCCCACCAGGCCGTGGTGACTGGCCTCGTCGGGAGGTGGAAAGTACCGGCTTGGACGCAGAGCAGCCATCCACGAGATATCCTGCCAGAACTCCGCCCGAAACCAGCGTCGGCAGCGAGTTGCTGTGCCCCGCCATTGGCAGGCCTATAATAGTCGTCCATCACCGCGACGCAACTGAGCCAAGTACCAACAGCCTTCCCTGATGGGCTAACCCGAGCACGATTGAGGAAACCGACACATGGACGAAGTACACGTGCCGCGAGCGCCGCTACCGCCGCGCCCCCGCCTGCGCGGCCTGATTTTCCTCGCGATCATCCTGGCCATTGTGCTGGGCGCACCGAGCCTGGCGTTTCGCATCGAGTATGAGTTGACCCGGGCCAGGCTCCAGGCCACGAGCGAGCATGCCGCCGCCGAACTGAGCGAGTTGGACAAGAACGCCGAGTTGGTGACGCTGTCGGACACGTCGCGGGCTTTTCGCCTGGTGGCCGAGCGCATCGAGCCCTGCGTCGTCCACATCGACACCGAGCAAATCGCCCGCGAAGGTGGCAACAACGCCTTCGACGAGTTCTTTGGAATTCCCGGCCGCGAATATCGGGAGATCGGCCAGGGGTCGGGCGTGATCGTCGATACCGCCGGCTTTATCCTCACGAACTACCATGTCATCCAGGGGGCCAGCCAGGTTTCGGTGCATCTGAGCGATGGCCGCGCGATCGACGACGTCACGCTGGTCGGCTCCGATGTGTTGACAGATCTGGCGGTGCTGAAAATCAACGCCACCGGCCTGACCAGCGCGTCCTTTGGCGATAGCAAGCAATTGCAAGTCGGCGATTGGGTCTTGGCCATCGGCAACCCCTACGGCTTGGATCGCACCGTGAGCATGGGTATCGTCAGCGCCAAGCAGCGGCGCGCCTTTGCCGAGAATTCCGCCTATCAGGACTTCTTGCAAACCGACGCGGCCGTCAACCCCGGCAACTCCGGCGGCCCGCTGGTGAACATCAAGGGCGAGGTCATCGGCATCACCACGGCAATCGTCGGCAAGGCCTACCAGGGCATCAGCTTCGCCATTCCCACGGAGGTCGTGAGCGTCGTCTACAAACACCTGAAGGAGCGGGGCAGCATGACGCGCGGGTACTTGGGCGTGGGCTTGCAGGATCTGACGCCCGAGTTGGCCCGCAAGCTCAAAGTGGGCGAAACCGAGGGCGCGGTGGTCAGCGGCGTGCAGCCCAAATCGCCGGCAGACAAAGCCGGCCTCGAGCCGGGCGACGTCGTGATCGAGTTCAACGGCGAGAAAATCCACGAGCCATCGGAGTTGCGGCTACTGGTGGCCGCCGCCAAGGTCAACTCGACCGCCAAGCTCAAGATTATTCGCGACGGCAAAGAGCGCACGATCGACGTCGTCATCGCGGCCCGCAAGGGAAACACCTAACGTCGGAAGTCGGCGAACCGGCCATTTGCGTCGATTAAACCCTTTAATCTACGCAAGAATGCGTCAAATCCGCCCGCTTGCGCTATAATCGACGCAGGGAGTGCGTATTATGGCGCGATTTATCCACCAGCAGCCAAGCTGGCCGAAGCTCAAATGGGACGGCGATGCGCTCGTCACGACCCTAGCGGACGTGCGCCATAAACAAGGCCTGCTCCTCGGAAAGATGCAGGCCTTGGGATTCGAGGCCCGGGCCGAGGCCAGCCTGGCCATGCTCACGGCCGATGTGGTGAAAACCTCGGCGATCGAAGGTGAAACGCTCAATGCCGACGAGGTTCGCTCATCGATTGCTCGCAGGCTCGGCATTGATGTCGCTGGCCTTCCCAGAGCAAGCAGGGAAGTCGAAGGCATCGTCGAAATGATGCTCGATGCGACCGGGAATTTTGAGGCGCCGCTCACACAGGACCGCCTATTTGGCTGGCACTCAGCGCTGTTTCCCACCGGCCGAAGCGGTACGTCACGCATTGCCGTCGGCCGGTGGCGTCCCAAAGAAGCGGGGCCGATGCAGGTAGTCTCGGGTCCGATCGGGCACGAACGGGTTCATTTTGAGGCTCCGGCTGCCGACCGCCTCGAGTCGGAGATGCAGGAATTCATCGAATGGTTCAACGCACCGCCGGCACTCGATCCAGTGCTTACGGCTGGAATCGCCCATTTCTGGTTTGTGACCATCCATCCATTTGAAGACGGCAATGGTCGCATGGCGCGAGCGATCGCCGACATGGCACTCGCGCGCTCTGACCGGACGAAGGATCGGTTCTACAGCATGTCGTCGCAAATTGAAGCCGAGCGCAAGTATTACTACCAGCAGTTGGAAGCCGCCCAACGCGGCGACGTCAACATTACGCACTGGCTAAGATGGTTTCTGGAGTGCCTCGGCCGAGCGATTGACGGTGCCGAAGAAGGGCTGGCCGCGGTGCTCAACAAGGCACATTTGTGGCAGCGCATTAATCGCGAGCCAGTGAATGACCGGCAGCGAATCGTCATCAACCGCATGCTCAACGGCTTTAAGGGATTTCTGACGACTTCGAAATACGGCAAGCTCGCGAAGTGTTCGCACGACACGGCCCTGCGCGATATTCGCGAATTGCTGGAGCGCGGCATCCTGTTGCAGAATCCCGGTTGCGGTCGCAGCACGAGCTACCGGCTCGCGCCGCCTGAAGGTGTTGTTATCTGAACGTTCAAGCGATGCCGGCAAAATCCGTAGGGCCATCGAAGGAAATGATTACGGTCGCATGGACGTAAAACCGAAACCACGATGGTTCAACTACGGCGTTGGCGCAGCGGCGGCAATATTAATCGCCGGCTGCGTCTATGCCGGCTGGCAATGGCGGACGGTGCAGACCCGTGCCAGCGTTCAATCGTGGGCTGAACATCGCGGCGCCAGGTTCAGCCGCGTGCGCGAAGTAGCACAGCCGGTTATCGAGACAGGGCGCGGGGCGGACGGGGTTCCCTACGGCACCCTTGGGCCGCCGCCAATCAGTGGCGGCCTTGACCCAAGGGACAATATCGCTCGATTGCGCCGACTGCTGGGCGATTGGCCACGAGCGAGTATCACCTTTCCATCCGAGTGCTGGACGGAGCCAGCCTTTTCGGCCGACGAGAAGTCGATGCTTGAGCACACGTTTCCGGAGGCCGACCTTTGGTGCGAACTGTAGCGATCCTTTGAATGCCACTTAGCAAGATGGCCTTCGAACGGCACCGACTAGGCTCGCGCCAATCATGCGGGTTGAATGCGGGAAAAATCTTGGCCCGCGCTTGAAGTGGCCCACTCCACAGCTTGATTCTGGTTTGCGCACGGTATAATCCACCTGGCGCTTGGCTCCGCTGACTGCGGCCGCTCGCCTCCGCGGTTGATACGCCGGCGGTTCTCTGCCGGAGTTTGGATCGACCGAAAAATAGCTTCTCCGCTACCCCTCGCCCCTTGTGGGAGAGGGCAGGGTGAGGGGCCGCAGAAAACGGAAGTTATTTTTCGGTCGATCCTTTGCCAGTCGGCGAATGGGTTCTGCTTGCTGCCTCATCACGCCCCGCTCGTCGGCGATTATGGGAGTTGCCGTGTCCCTGGGTTTCTCGGCCGACGCTAAAGAGCAGGTTCGCCAGGCGACCGACATCGTCGACCTGATCGGCAGCTATCTGCCGCTGCGGCGCGAAGGCCGCGGCTACAAGGCCCTGTGCCCTTGGCACAATGACTCGCGGCCCAGCTTGCAGGTGAATCCCGAGCGGCAATCGTTCCGCTGCTTTGTCTGCGACATCGGCGGCGACGCGTTCAGCTTCGTCATGCGTCACGACGGGCTGACGTTTCCCGAGGCGTTGGCGCTGCTGGCCGAACGGGCCGGCATCACGCTCAAGAGTTCCGGCGGGCCGCCGGGGGGGGCGGACGAAAAACGCCTGCTCTACCAGGCCATGGCCTGGGTCGAACAGCAATATCACGAGTGCCTGCTCCGGGCGCCCGAGGCCGAGCCGGCCCGGGCCTATTTGAACAGCCGGGGGATCGCGCCCGAGAGCATCGGACGCTACCACTTGGGCTACGCGCCGGATCGCTGGGAGTGGCTCGTGGGCCACGCCCGCGACACGCGGTTCACGCCCAAGGTGCTGGAAAAAATCGGCGTGGTGGGCGCGAGGCAGTCGGGCGGAGGCTATTACGACCGCTTCAAGGGGCGCGTGCTGTTCTCGATCCGCGACATTCAAGGCCGGCCGGTTGGGCTGGGCGGCCGCGTGCTGCCCGGCAGCGACGATGGGGCTACTAAAGACAGGGTAGCGAAATACATCAACTCGCCCGAAACCCCGCTGTTTGCCAAAAGCAGCCTGCTCTATGCCTTGGACCATGCCAAGGATGCGTTTAGCAAAACTCGCACCGCCCTGGTCATGGAAGGCTACACCGACTGCGTCATCGCCCAGCAGGCGGGCTTTGGCAATGCGGTGGCCGTGCTGGGCACGGCCCTGGGCGAGCGGCATCTGAGCCTGTTGCGGCGGTTCGTCGATCGCATTGTGCTAGTGCTCGATGGCGACGAGGCGGGCCGGCGGCGGACGGACCAAATCCTGGAGCTGTTCGTGGCCGAGCAGATGGATCTGCGGGTGCTGACGCTGCCCGACGAATTGGACCCGTGCGATTTTCTGCTCGAGCGTGGGGTGGAGGCGTTTTCGCAGCTCGTGGAGCAGGCCGTCGATGCGTTGGAGCACAAGTTTGCGTCCGCACTGCGCGAGGCCGATGCCTCCGGCGGCATGCACGCGGCCAATCGGGCGGTCGAGGAAGTCTTGGCCACGCTGGCCAAGGCTCCGCGACTGCAAGCCAGCACCAGCACTGCCATAAAGATGCGGGAAGATCAGATTCTGTATCGCCTGGCGGCCCGCTTCGGCGTCACCGAAAGTCGGCTCCGCGAGCGGCTGAGCGAGCTGCGCCGGCCGCGCGGCAAGCAGCCGCGCGAAACGCCGGTGGCGGTCAAACAAGAAGAAGTTGGAAAACTGGTATTGGCCGAACAGTGGCTCCTACAGATATTGCTCCAGACGCCGGAATGTCTAGAGGAGGTGCGGCGGGAAATTTCGCCCACCGACTTTCGCTGTCCCCGGCGTCGCCAGTTGTTTGCGACCTGCTGCTCGCTGGCCGATGCCGGCGAATGGCTGACTTTTGAGCGGTTGATGCTGGAACTGGAAGATCCGGACCTGAAGGGTCTGCTGGTGCTGTTGGACGAACAGCGGCAGGCCATCGGCAGTGCGGATCGGAGGCAGGAATTGGCGGATTTACTGCGGGCGTTTCGCGAACAACAGGCGGTGGCCCAACCCGTGGGCCAGGCCGCCGACGCGGAGCGTCCGATCGACGAAGCCGGGCAAATGGAAAATTTGCGGCGGCTGGTCGAGCGTGAGCGAACCCGACAAGGCATTTCTCTGCCCACGGATGGGTAGAAGCCCTGCCGGTTGGTTTGAACCGCAAGCGGAAACTTGAATTGGCCGCGCGGCCCAGACCATAATCCAAGTGTCTCAAAGCGCCGGACGGTGCTGGAGGGAAGACAAGTGGACCCAGCCGATAAAGATTTGCAAGAGCTCGTCGCAACCGGCAAGAGCCAGGGCTTTTTGACCTATGACCAGGTCAACGAGTACCTTCCCGACGAGGCGGTCAATCCCGACAAGCTCGACAGCTTGCTCACGGCCCTGGAAGACCAGGGCATCGAGCTGGTGAACGAGGCGCCGGAAGCCGACTACCGCGGCGGGAGCGAGTTCGGCTCGGACGACGAGTCGGCGCGGCGACCGTCGTTGGACGTCGAAGACGAGCCGCAGCCGGAAGTCACGCGCTCGTCTCTGAACGACGAGGCCAAGTGGAGCGACGATCCGGTCCGCATGTATCTGACGCAAATGGCCGAGATCCCGCTGTTGACGCGCGAGGAGGAGATTGCGCTGGCCAAGAAGATCGAGGTCACGCGCAAGCGCTTCCGCCGCACGCTGCTGGCCTGCGACCTGGCCATGCGCTTGACCATCGAAACGCTGACCAAGGTCCACGACGGATCGCTGCCGTTTGACCGCACCATCAAGGTGTCGCTCACCGAGCAGTTGACCAAAGAGCAGATCATGGCCCGCATGCCGCACAACCTGCGGACGCTCGAGCATCTGCTAGCCGACAACCGCGCGGATTTCAAGCGGTTAATTAGTCGGCGGCTGCCCAAGGCGGAGCGCCGCGCTGCCCGCGATCGATTTCTCTCGCGCCGGCAGAAGGCTTTGACCCTGGTCGAAGAGTTGAGCCTGCGCACGCGGCGCGTGCAGCCTCTGATCCGGCAGTTGGACGAAATCGCCGACCGCATGGATCAGTTGCAGGCGGAGATCGCCCAGCTGGATACCACCGGCGCGGCCAAAGACGAGCGGGCCAATCTGCGGCGCGAGCTGCACGATTGCATGCTGCTGACCATGGAAAGCCCCAAGAGTCTGCGCCGCCGCTGCCAGCGGATTGGCGCCCAGTACCAGGAATACGAAAAGGCCAAGCGCGAACTCTCCGGCGGCAACCTGCGACTCGTGGTCTCGATCGCCAAAAAGTACCGCAATCGCGGGCTGAGCTTTTTGGATCTGATCCAGGAGGGCAACACGGGCCTGATGCGGGCCGTGGACAAGTACGAATATCGCCGCGGCTACAAGTTCTCGACGTACGCCACCTGGTGGATTCGGCAGGCCATTACCCGCGCCATTGCCGACCAGGCCCGCACGATCCGCATTCCGGTCCACATGATCGACGTGCTGAGCAAGTTGCGGAATGTCTCGAAGGCCCTCTTGCAAGAACTGGGCCGAGAACCGACAACAGAAGAGACGGCCCGGGCTGCCCAGATTAGCGTCGAAGAAACGCGTCGGGTGCTGAACATTGGGCGTCACCCGGTGAGCCTCGACCGTCCGGTGGGCGAGAGCGAGGATTCGGCCTTCGGCGAATTCATCGAAGATAACAGCTCGCAAAGCCCGATCATCACGGCTTCGCAGGGCATGCTGCGGGAAAAGATCGAGAATCTGCTGAAAACGCTGACGTATCGCGAGCGCGAGATCATCCGCTTGCGATACGGGCTGGGAGACAGTTATACCTACACGCTGGAGGAGGTGGGCCGGATCTTCAAAGTCACGCGCGAACGCGTACGCCAAATCGAGGCTAAGGCGGTTCGCAAGTTGCAGCATCCGGTCCGCAGCAAACAACTCGAAGGGTTCCTCGAAGGAATCGCAAGCTAATCGGGCCGCTCGACCACACCGCTGGTCGCAAGACCAGCGGTTTTTTTATCGCTGGGCAGTGTATCCGTGGGAAACAGCGTATCCGTGGGAAGCGGCCAGCAGGGGAAACTGAATCCATGTTAGTCGCGGCCGCGATCCTCCGGAAACTACACCGAATTCATCAGCAGTTGGGCGACCTGCGCGAGCGGCTGGCCCGCGGACCCAAGCAGCTCAAGGCCCGCGAAACCAATCTCGCGCGCTTGGACTCCGAGTTGACGCAGTTGAAGAACGACGTCAAGGCGGCCCGCGTCGGCGCCGATCAAAAGCAACTGCTGCTGCGCAGCGGCGAAGGCAAGATCGCCGATCTCCGGGCCAAGCTCAACGCGGCCAACAGCAACCGCGAATACCAGGCCCTCAAGGACCAGATTGCCGCCGACGAAATGGCCAACAGCGTGCTGGCCGACGAGATTCTCGAAGCCTTGGAAAAAATCGACGAGAATCAAAAGCTCGTTGTCGAAGCCGACCAGAACGTCGCCAAGGCCAAAGAAGAGGCCGCCAAGACACAGCAACACGTCCGCGAGCAAGAGGGACTCTTGGCCGGCGACATCCAGCGCCTGGAAGCCGAGCTGAAGGAGTCCGAAAAGGAGCTGCCCGGCGATTTCCAGGACGCCTACCAGCGGGTCGTCAAGAGCAAAGGCTCCGACGCCATGGCCCCGGTGGAAGGCGAGAACTGCGGCGGCTGCTTCCAGGTGATTACGGCCAACATGTTCAACTCGCTGCTGATGAACAAAGTGGTCTACTGCGGCAATTGCGGCCGCCTGCTCTACCTGCCCGAAGACCGCACGCCCGGCCACAGCTAGCCGCGCCCCAGAACCCGGATGATTCGCGGTAGCGGACTTCGTAAGAATTCCGAAGTTCGCCGCAACGTTCGCCGGAAGTCTCACGACTTCCGCTACGCGGGAGCCGCCCCATCAAGCCGCGACCGGTGGTCGCGCTCCCCCCGAGCGCATTCGGCCCTTTACAGCCCCCCTCGCCCGATCCACAATAAAAGCCAACGTGCGGTCCCGTCGGCGGGGCCGTTTTTTTTGTGTCGAGCGCTTGAGGTGCAGCGATGGACAGGGTTCCCGTGAGCCGCGGCGGCTATGAAAAGCTGATGGCCGATCTCAAGCACATGGAAGAAGTCGAGATGCCGGCCATTGCCGTCCGCATCGCCGAGGCCCGCGCCGCCGGCGACCTGCGCGAGAACGCCGAATATCACGGCGCCCGCGAGACCCAAGGCATGCTCCAGGCCAAGATCAACCTGCTGCGCGACAAGCTGAGCCGGGCCGACATCGTCGACATGTCGCAATTGCCCAAGGACGAAGTCGCCTTCGGCTGTACCGTGGTCGTCAAGGATCTCGATTTCGGCGACCAGGAGGAGTTCACGCTGGTGGGCGCCGGCGACGAAGACTACGACGCCGGCAAAATCCTGATCACCAGCCCGCTGGCCCAAGGCCTGGTCGGCAAAAAGGTCGGCCAGCGCGCGGAAATCGACGTGCCCGCCGGCAAGATGAAGTTCGAGATCGTCGAAATCAAATTCGCCGAGTAGGGGCCCGCCCCATGCGCGCGGACGACAAGCTCACGGCCTTTATCGCGCACGCCCGCGGCAAGGGCATGGACTCGGCCACGATCCGCATTCTGCTGTTGTCGGCTGGCTGGAAAGAAAAGGAAGTCGCCGCCGGCATCGCCGCCGAAAGTCTTGACTTGCCCGTGCCTGAGCCGACATCGGCCGGCGGCGCCCGCGATGCCTTTCTATATCTGCTGACTTTCACGGCGCTGTACGCCGTCGTGATCGCCGGCATCGCGATTTACTTTGAGTTTCTTAACGACCGGCTGCGCGACGCGGCCTGGCGGCCGTATTACTATCGCGCCGCGCTGGACACGGTCCGCTTGTCGCTGGCGGCTTTATTCGTGGCCTTCCCGTTGTTGGCGTGGTTAACCCGGTTTCTAGAGCGGGAAGTGCGCAGCGAACCCGAAAAGCAACATCGGCCGGTGCGCAAATGGCTGACCTATCTCACGCTGTTCATCACGGCCACGGCCATCCTGTGCGACCTGATTGCGCTGTTCTATAATTTTCTGGCAGGCGGGCTGACCAGCCGCTTCGTGCTCAAGGCGCTGGTGCTGCTGGTCGTGGCGGTGGTGGTATTCGCCTATTACTTGCTGTCGCTACGGCCCCGGTCTGAGGAAAATCAGCCGGCGACTGCGCGCCGGGGGCTATTGGCCCTGGGCGTGCTGCTGGTGGCCGGCGCCTTCGTGCAAGGGTTCGTCTTGGCCGGCTCGCCGCAGAATGCCCGGCTGACGCGCAGTGACGAGAGCCGAGTGAACGATTTGCAGGCGATCCATCACGCCATCCAGAATATGGTCGTCAAGTCGGGCAAGGACAATGTCATCACGATCGCGCGCCCGCTGCCCCGCACGCTGGCCGAATTGGCCGAATTCCAGGCGACGCGTGAATACGCCCGCAAGCTATCGCTTGCGGATCCCGAAACCGGCGTGCCCTACACCTACATCGTAATCGGCAAGTCCGGCTACAAGCTGTGCGCCCGATTTGCGCTGCCGCGCGACCAGAAGTACGAGCTGTTCTGGAATCATCCCGCCGGCACGCACTGCTTCGTGTTCGACGCGCAGCATCCGCCATGATGCTGGGAATTACCGGCAGGCTGGCGCCATGCCGCTCGCCCGGCTGCTTTCGCGCGGATTCTATGCCAGTTTGAGCGGCTCCAGGCAACGGGTCATGTGGTCGTGCAGTTCGACGATCGGCTCTACGGCGGGATGTACGACGCCGTCGCCCATGACCGCCAGCAGCCGGCAGGTCGCATACCCCACCTGCCGGGCCGAATATTCGTGCGACCACTGCTCGAAGCGTTGCTGCTGGTCGGCCGTTTCGCGCGGCCACCGGATACGGTTGGCGGTGTGCCCGCAACGCCAGGGCTTGGGCGTCAGTCGGGCGCGGAACGAGCGCTGCGATTTGCAAAGTCGCCGGTAAAGCGTGTCGGCACCGACCGAGTC
>DATCFX010000862.1:0-3176 GCA_036509275.1 Pirellulales bacterium
AAGCCGCGACCGGTGGTCGCGCCGGCGCGACCACCGGTCGCGGCTTTGTGGTTGCGGCCGCGCGTTCATCGTTCTGCCGCGTCGTCCGGCGGCCAGTGCAATTGGCGCTCGAGGAACTGGAACGTGCCGACGCCGTGAATCGTGTGGGGGCCGTCGAAGAACTCGATCGCCGTGCGCTGGCCGAGGTGCAGTTGGTCGTATAGCCGGCGGACTTTGGCGTATTCGTAGGCCACCCACTCGTCGGGAGCCACGCCGTCGGCGTGTCCACGCTCGACCATGAACGGCCGCGGCACCAGCAGTGCGGCCATCTCGGCATAGTTGAACGTGCTGCCCATGTCGAAGTAGGGCATTTCCCACTCGACGGTGAACATAAAGCTGTAGCGGGCATCGGTCGAAGCCACCTTGCGGGCCCAGTCGTTGAAGTCGCCCGAGCAAATCGACAAGCAATAACGATCCAACAGCGGCGGCACGCGCACGGCCGTCTCGCCGCCATAGCTCAGACCATAAAACGCGATCCGCTGCGGATCGGCCCCCGGCAGCGCGGCCAGATAATTGAGGATCTGCTCGTGCTGGGCCAGGATGAACGAAAACAACGAAGCCTTGACCGCGTTGGCCTTGCGCGACAGCAGCCGGTAGCGGTCTTCGCCGCGATAGGGATTATACGGCGCGAAGACGATGAAACCGCGATCCGCCAGGTGCGCAGCAAAATTGTGGTAGGCCCGGTGGTCCCCTTCGATCGTGTCGCGCGGCAGCCCGTTGCGGCCGTGCTGACAGACCACGACCGGCCGCCGCTCGCCGGGCTTCAAGTCCGCGGGCACGAGCAGGACGCCCCAGGCAAACACGTCGGGAAAAACATCCAGCACCACGTCATAGCCGTTCCAGCGCGGGCGCTGGTAGACCAGCCGCGACCGGACGTTGGGCTTTAGCGGCCGATCGCCGAGCCGGCCGAGCACTTCGTCCCAAAGATATTTTTGATAAGCGCGCGTGTGCTGGGCAAACTGCTCGGCCGAATCGGTTTTGAACTCGTCCTTGCCGAGAAAGAAGTCGGCCCGCACCGCGTCGGATCCGCGTACCATCTTCTGGACATAATCTTCGAACTGGCCGACTTGCCGCCGCTGGCGCGCGGCGGGATCGAAATGCGCTCGCTTGTCGGCCGGCGCGGCGGAGGCCGGCGGCGCCAGAACTTCAACTCCCAATAGCGTCGCGAATTTGGTCACCGCCTCGTCCGAGCCGGGGCCCGTGGTTCGATCGCCCAGGCCGGCAACCAGGTGCCGAGGCTGAAAATCGGCCGGCAGCAACTCGCTTATCCGGGCGAATTCGCCTTCCACCTGCGACCAATCGGGAGTCAGCAGCTTGCCAATCGCCGCTCCGCCGCGCCGGCCTGTGGGCACCGGCGGCGGGCCGAGCACCTCGGGCACGGCGCTGTATTCCACGACCAGTCCGCGGGGCGCGATAAGCGTGGCGATCTCGGCATCGCCAAATTCCGTCAGCAGCGACCAGACGTTGCGATACAGCGGCTCTTCCCAAGGCCGGTCGCGGCGTTGGAAGTAGCCGCTCACCAGGCAGGCGTCGATGCGCGGATCGGCTGCCCCCGCGTACAGCGCGAGCAGTCCGCCTTCGCCGTAGCCGGCCACGCCGATCTTTTGCTTGTCACTGGGGGCCTGGCTCCGCAGCCAGTCGACCAGGGCCGAAATCTTTTGCACCTCAAAACCGATGATATGCCGGCCCATGTGATAGGCCTGGCGATAGATCCATTCGCGGTGCGGCTGGTTCGTATAACCGACGCGTGGATTGCCCGAGTATTCGATGCCGCGGTCGACGAGCGTGGGCACGAAAACGCGATAGCCGTTCTCGGCCAGCCGCCGGGCGAACTGCTGCTGCGGCGCGATGCCCGGCCGCAGGCCGGCGAACTGCTCGGGCGACCAGTCGGCGTCGCCCAGCGCGATGACCGAGCCGGCCGCGGGGCCGCGCGGCTCGAGCAACAAGCCTTCGCCGTCGATGCCTGCGAGCACCGGCCAGCGCACCGAGTAGACGCGATAGCCATCGGTTTCGGCCACGACCAGCGGGTCATGATCGGCGGCGATGCGCTCCAGTTGGCCGCTCACGCGCGGATCGACCGCGCCGATGATTTTTTGGAAGCGGCGGCGATTCTCGGCAATCGAGGCCTCGTACGCGTGGGCCGAACTGGGATCGCGGTGCCAGAACGCGGCGCGGCCCTCGGGCGAAGCGGCAATCTTGCGCTCGATGTAGCGATGCAGGCCGTCCATCATGCGGTCGGCCAGATCGCCCTGCCAATCGAGCGGAGCGGTGCCCGGCAGCCTGGCAGGCGGGGCAGCGTGCGCAGGACGCGCCGCAAGCACACAGAGCATCAATCCCAAAACCATGCCAGCTTTCATCTACGCACCTCACAAGCGCCTTCGCGGAGCAAAACGGCCTTTCCGCTTCGAGGCCAATCATACGCTCGCATGCTGCCAGCTTCATGCGTTTGCGACGGAAAAGCCGTGTGGGTTATGGAGGTCCGACGACGCGCGACGCCGAGCAGCAGGGGAAAACCGAATGCCGGAAAAGCACAACTATGCAAATGCGAATAAACGGCGAAGCCGGTCCCGCTAGCGCCGGCATTAACGGCAGAACCGGCTTGATACCGCCGAGAATGCGCAATTGCCGGCCAGTTGATCGATCCGCCTTGAATCAGCCGATCTATTGTTTTATAGAGTGCCGCTCGCAGCAGCCCGGGCCGATGATGCCAGGCATCAAAACCAAGGAGACTCTTCATGGCCGAACTCCTGAATCCGAACCGCGCCAGGGCGCGGATCAACGAATCCGCGGTGGCGATCGGCGGCGATTATCTCACCGAAGAACAGGCTGCCGCCTTGGGCCGGTTTCTCGCCAACCTGCACCGCCGGCAGCTCCGCCGCGAGCAAAACAAAACGCACACCGAAAAGCCGACCGAAGGTCGATGACCCGCGCCAAGCCCACGGACCGCGGTCCGTGGGCTTGTTGGCCACAGTGGGGCAAAGCTCTCGAAGTAAACGCGGATGCTCCTGGTTAGGGACGATTGGCGGCTGACGGATTTTCGGGGGTTCGCCGGACGGTAAACATCGTGTGTTTGGCGGCGCCTTTGACGACTTCGTAGTTCCTTGTCGCGGCAAATGCTGCGGCGATCGGTTCGCTCA
>DATCFX010000863.1:0-2323 GCA_036509275.1 Pirellulales bacterium
TCGCCATGGCGCGAAAACGTGAACGTGTGGCAATGCGTGTCGCAGCTCACCAGCCCGGGCGTGGCCACTTCGCGGGCAATGGTCAGCCGCTTGCTGACAACGTCGCCTGGCTCCAGCGTTACCTCCGCGCGGGCTACGCCATATTCGAATCCGCGGCCGGCAAACAGCGTATAACGGCCGCGCGGCAGGCGGATGTCGGCCGAGCCATCGGCCGTGTAAACCACGCCGGGCCGCACCGCATGGGTCGCGTCCGACTGATTGGCCAGCGCTGCCAATGCCCCGGCGGCGTTGACGATCGTGATCCGCCCCGGCAGCGGCTGGCCGCTTTCGGCCGAGATGATTTCGACTTTGACCGTGGCTTCGGCCAAGGCCTCGGCCGGCGGCCGGGAATCCAGCCGGATATCGCCTAGCCAAATATCATCTGGCGCAGGGCTCCCCGCTGCGATCACCAGCGTGTTCATCCCGCTTTGCAGCGCGCCGGTGGGCACGATCACGGTGGCCACCAGGTCGTTGTCGTCCGGCGCGAGCGTCGCCAGCGGCCGGCCATTGAGTACCAGCGACCAGCGCTGCTTCACGTCCTGCTGCCGCAGCGTAAGCGTCTGCGGCGCCGCGTTGGCCTCGGCCGGGAACGAGACCGCAAGGCGATCGCCGGCCGACTGCTCGGGAAAATCGCTCCACTCGCGCGTAGCGCCGCTGCGCAAGTGCCGCAGCGGCGCAAAGAGCAACGTTGCGTCGGCCCGCACTGCGTCCGTGCAGCCGATGAGCAACCAGGCCATCACGATCCGCAGCGCGTACGAATTCGAACGTCGCATGTTCATGGGGCCAGGGCGTCGGTCATGACCTTGCCTTGGGCCGTGGGCAGTTCGATGCCTAGCAGCTTTGCGATGGTCGGTGCCACGTCCAAGTTGCTGACCGTGTCGAGCTTGGCGCCCGGCTTGATGCCCGCGCCCCACATGACGCAGGTGGCCAACAGGTCGTCATGGCTGGGCAAGTAGCCGTGCGTTCCGGCAGTGCCTGCGCGCGGCACGACGGGATTGTCGCCGTCGGTCGAGTCGGTGAAGCTGTAGTTCCGCTTGGCAGCCAGCCAGAGGTCGGCTCCGTGCGGATCTTCGTCGCGCCGCGGCTGGCCGATCTGGCCGAAATCCTTGGCTTCGATCACGGCTTCGACGCCTTCGAGATGCCCGAGCTGATCACGCAGCTGCTGGGCAATCTGGTCGCGATGTGCATCGTCGAGGATATACACGGCCGCGGCGCCTCCCTGCGACAAGACGAAGGCGGACCGCTTGCCACCCTTGGCCTTGTCCAGCAACCCCAACTGCGCGAGCACGACGTTGGGCCGGATGTCCTTGGTGATCGGGAAGAACCCGTGGTCGCTGCAGATGAAGATCGTGGTCTTGCCCCGCAGCGGCGAGTGCTCGACGGCTTCGACCAGGTCGCGAATCCGATCGTCGGCATAGCTCACGGCCCAATACGCATCGTCGGAGCGCGGGCCGGCGCGGTGTTCCACATGGTCGGTCTCGACCAGGTGAATCAGCAGCAGGTTCGGCGAGTGCTTTTGAATCGCCTGCCGGGCCATCCGCGTATAAAGCCAATCGCGCTGCACCCCGCCGGTCGGCGCTTTGCACCAGTCAGCCTGTTTGTCCACGGGCAGGCCTTCCGCCCGCAGCTCGGCCAGCCAACTCTGCGTGCCGAAGCGCGTCCAGCCGTCGCCGTACATGTCGGGCACGGTGAGATCGAGCGAGCGGGCATTGCGCGAGGCGGGCCAGACGATGCCGACCGTCTTGAGCCCCGCGTCGTGGGCCGCGTCATAGATCGTGGGCACCTTGACGATCTCGTCCTTGTCGAACAGCGGATCGGGGATCAGCGCCACGGATTTGCCGGTGCTGCGGTCGAGATAGTTGTTGCCGATCACGCCATGAACGGCCGGCACCACGCCCGTGACCAGCGTTGTGTGGTTGGGCCAAGTCACCGTGGGAAACGAGCAGCGCATGCCATTGGTTTGCGCGCCGTCGGCAGCCAATCGCCGCAAGGTGGGCATGTCGGCCCGCGGGTCCTGGCGATAGAAATGCGCCAGGCCATCGACGCTGACCAGGATCACACAGCGGTCGGTGCGAGGCGCGCCGATCGCGGCAGTCGCGACCAGGGACAACACAGCGAGACAAACACACAGGCGGCGTGCGACGAGCATCGGGCAAACTCCAAGGCGGGAAATTATGACGGGTTCGATTCTGGCGGGACGAGCAATAGCCCACTATAGCCGGGATTCCAGCCAATATAAAGCCGCGACCGGTGGTCGCGCCGGCGCGACCACCGGTCGCGGCTT
>DATCFX010000864.1:0-14342 GCA_036509275.1 Pirellulales bacterium
TGCGGAAGATCTACGACGAAAAAATCGAAGAGCCGATGCGCCAGGCATATGCCAAGATTGCGCATGCGCGCTTCGCGATCGAAGGCCAGAACACGTATCCCGACGCGACGTTCACGTTGCGGCTGGCTTTTGGGCAGGTGCGCGGCTATGACGAACTGGGCCGCAGAATGCCGCCGTGGACCGTAATGGGCGGTGCCTATCAGCACGCCAAGCAGCATGGCGACAAGGATCCCTTCCGGCTGCCGGCCAGTTGGCGCAAGCATGAGGACGCGCTAGACCTGGATACGCCGTTCAATTTCGTCAGCACGGCCGACATCATCGGCGGCAACTCGGGCAGCCCGGTCATCAACCGCAAGGCCGAAGTGGTCGGCCTGATCTTCGACGGCAACCTCGAGTCGCTGGTCTGGGACTTCGCGTATTCCGACGAAAAGGGCCGGGCCATCTCCGTCGACGTGCGGGCGATTCTCGAAGCGCTCGACAAGATTTACGATGCCGGCGGCCTGGCCCGCGAGCTGCGCGGAGCGGACTGATGCAGCAGGCGTCGGCTCAAGCCCACGGACTGCGGTCCGTGGGCCCGCTCGCCTCGCGGGCATCGGCCCAGAGTTCGGCAAGCACTTGCCAGTAGCTGGCATACACGGTTGCATGATACGGCGACTCGGCCGGCAGTTGCTGCATCAACCGCCAATGGGCCCAAGCCAGGTTGTGGTAGGGGATCGTGGGAAACATGTGGTGCAGGGCGTGATAGCGCAGGCCGAGCGGAAAAAACAGCGCGCTCACTGGGCCAAAACCCTTGATCGTCACCGAATCCTCGAGTTGCTGCTCGAGCGTCATCTCGTCGCCGTGGTTGCGATAGTGATGCGCTACCAGATCGCGGTTGTAGTTCAAGCCCACGACGAACATGGCCAAGACGTAGATCTCGACCAACCGCGTCGGAGCATAAATGCCCGCAACGACCACGGCCAGCATCGCAGCCGCGCGAACGAAGCAGGCCAGCTCGAGCGCAGCCCACGCGCGGCGCGGGGCATTGGGCGGAATCGTCAGCCGGTGCCGAAAGTTGATGACAAAGCTCGACGCATGCTCCAAAAACCAATTCCGCACGCGCGGATGCACAAACGTCAGCGGGCTGATCAGGAAGCGCACGAAAATGCAGGCCGGCAAAAGCGGTACTTGCAGCAACATTAGCAGGATGCGATACACCGGCGAGCTGCCCAGTGGCAGGTACTGGCCGTCGCGGCCGGTGCCGTAATGATCCGTTTTATGATGATCGGAGTGGCTTTCGTAAAAAAACGACGGCATGAGCATCGGGATGCCGCAGAGCACGTTCCATGTGGCGCGGAACCAGGGCATCTCGTCGCCCTTGTGCGCGACTTCGTGAATAAAGCAGCCCGCGCGATATAGCGCAAAGCCGCTGACGAGCAGGTAGATGCCCTGCTCGAACGAAAACACTGGGGCCAGCAGGTAGGCGCTGGCAAAACCGTAAGCAATCGCCACGGTCACGAGCATGTCGACCCAATAAACATGCAGTTCGCGTGCAAAGCAGGGGTCCACGATCCGCCGCGCATCGGCAATCGAAAACACGGTTGACCCCGAAACGACCGGGACCACCGAATCCGTGAGGATCTCCAGCCGTTTCGCGTCTTCTAGCTCGGTGGTGGACATGGGCTCAAGCGGGCCAAAAAGCAGTGTTGGTGAAATGTTAAAAAGGGGCGCCCTGGAAGATTTTCCTGGCAGCGTAAGTCTAGCATATCGGGTAGATGCTAGCGGTTGCGTAGGATGCGCGTCAAGATTCGCGTAATGAATTCAGGCGTCACGATTTGCATCGCGCGGTGGCCCGCGCATGTGGCCCATAAATGGGGGGGGCGGGGCAAAGGCGCGCGTGCATGCCACAGGCGCCAAGCGGAAAGCGGTGCACGCCCGAAACTAGGCGTAGTCCTGGGTCGTGGGCTTGATGATTAGCTCGCCGACGTGGGCCCGCGGCGGCAGGCAGGCGATCATCAGCACGGCCGCGGCGACATCTTCGCCCTGTAGCATGCGGGCTCGCTGCTCGTCGGAAACGGGCGTCGGCCGCTGCTCGAGAATGGGCGTGTCGACCTCGCCCGGGTAGACATTCGAAATCCGGATGCCGTGCTCGTTTTCTTCGCGGGCGGCGGTGATTCCCAGCGCGGTCATGGCAAACTTGGCGGCGCTATAGCCGACGCCGCCCAAGAGCGAGGCCCGCTTGCCGGCGATCGACGAGATATTCACGATCAGGCCGTCGCGGCGCTGGCGCATTTGGGGCAGCACGGCGCGCATGCAATAAAACGCCCCGCTGGCGTTGATCCGCATCAGGCTATCCCAATCCTCGACCGAGACTTCGGCCATCGAGCGTTTGAGCACGTTGATGCCGGCCGAATTGACCAGAATATCGATGTGCCCAAGCTGCTGGTTGGCCCAGGTAAACAGCCGCTCGACGCTGGCCAGCTCGCCGACGTCGACGGGGTGCAGCAGCATGCTCGGCTGGCCGGTGAACTGGGCTGCCGCCTGCCGCAGTTTGTCCTCGCGTCGGCCGGCGATGGCCACGCGGCAGCCCTCGCGGGCAAAAGCCTCGGCGATCGCCCAGCCGATGCCGGTCGCCCCGCCGGTGACCACGGCCGTTTTGCCCGTCAGCTTGCCTGCCATGTCGCTGCCTTTCCACTCGCCGGTGAAAATCGAATCGCCCCAATCGGCCCGGCTCTTTTTTATCCGCCACCGGCGCCGCAAAATAGGGGGGCCGCGGTCAGTTTGAGCCGCATATTGCGGCGGGGCCTGGGTCTGGACGATAATCGAGCGTCCGGAACCACCTTGGCCAAGTCGTCATAGCATTCCGCCTGCATCAGCCGTGACTTACTCCCGATCGCCCCTGGATACGCGCATCGAGATCGTCACGCCGGAAAATATCGCTTTTCAGTATCGCGTGGCCGGGCCGTTCACGCGGCTGCCGGCGTACCTCATCGACCTGACCCTGCGCATCGTCGGAGTGCTGCTGGTGGGCCTGGTCGGCGTGTTCGGCTTCGGCGTGGCCGGGGTGCCGGGCATGGGGTTTGGGCTGCTGGCCGTCGTGGGCTTCGTCACGGAATGGTTCTACGGCGGACTGTTCGAGGCCTTGTGGAACGGCCAGACGCCGGGCAAACGCCTGCTCCGCCTGCGCGTGCTCACGGCCGAGGGCCAGCCGATCAACGCCTGGCAGGCCGTGCTGCGCAACTTTTTGCGCGGGGTCGATGCGCTGCCTTGGATGTGCTACCAGGTCGGCTTGATTTCCGCGGCCAGCAACGATCGATTTCAGCGGCTGGGCGACCTGGCCGCCGGCACGATGGTCGTCATCGAGCAGCGTGCCCTGCGCGTCGAGGTCGTCGGCATTCAACAGCGCGAAGCGCTGGAGCTGGCGGCCCAATTGCCGCCGGGCCTGATTGTCAGTCGCAGCCTGGCGCGGGCTTTGTCGGCGTATGTCACCCGGCGGCAGACATTCTCGTGGCGGCGGCGGATCGAAATCGCCCTGCACCTGGCCGAACCGCTGCGCCTGTCGCTGGGACTGCCGCCGCAGACCGATCCAGACCAGTTGCTGTGTGCCGTGTATCACCATGCGTTTATTGCCGACCGGTTGAGCGAGCCTCCGCCGCTACGCCGCCAGCCGGAGCAATTGGTGGTGGCATGAAAGTCATCGAACTCTTGGTATCGCGGCGCGACAACTGGCGCGAGCTGGAAATGCTGTGCCAGCAGTGGGACGCGCCGCTGGCCCAGCGCCCGGGCGCCGAGCGGGTGACGCGGTTTGCTTACCTGTATCGGGCCGCGTGCGCCGACCTGGCCTTGGCCGATGCCTATCATCTGCCGCCGGCCACGGTCGAATATTTGCACCAGCTCGTGGGCCGCGCGCATAACCAGATGTACCGCGGCCGGGGTTTCGACTTCGCCGCCTGGCTGCCCGAAATGCTGGGGGCGTTGCCGCGCCGCCTGCTGCACGACAACAGCCTGCGGCTGGCGTTTGTGATTTTTTGGGGCATGTTCATTGCCACCGGGCTGCTGGCCTACTTTTCGCCCGCCGTGGCCGATCGCGTGCTGGGCAAGGACATGGTCACGGGCATGGAACACATGTACGACAAGCCGATCGAGGGTCGCGACGCCGACGAGAGCACCGCCATGGCCGGCTTTTATACCTACAACAATCCCGGCATCGGCTTGCAATGTTTCGCCTACGGCCTGCTGCTGGGCATCGGCGGCCTGTTCATCACGATTTCGAACGCCGCGATCCTGGGGGCCGTGTTCGGCCACATGGCCGCCGTGCCGCAGAGCGCCAACTTTTTTCATTTTGTCACGGCGCACGGGCCGTTCGAGTTGTCGGCCGTGGTCCTGGCTTCGGGCGCCGGCATGCGGCTGGGCTTTTCGATCGTCGACACCCACGGCTGGCGGCGCGGAGCCTCACTCCGCCGGGCCGCGCGCGACGCGGTGCCGTCGATCTGCGCGAGCATCGTGCTGTTTGCGCTGGCGGCGTTGATCGAAGCGTTTGTTTCCCCCTCGGCGCTGCCGTACTGGTCGAAAGCCGCCGTGGCCATCGTGTCCACCTTGCTGATGCTGTTTTTTCTACTCGCGCTGGGCCACTCGCGCAGGACCGACCTTGCAACTGGATAAAACGCGTGCAACTGGATAAAACGCGCGTCGCGATCCGCGAACGCAGCCTGACCGACATCATGGACCTGGCGGTGCGCGTCATCCGCGGCCACCTGGGGGCGCTGGTTGCTGCCTGGCTCGTCGGTGCGCTGCCGCTGGCGCTCTTCAATGCCTGGGTCCTGGCGGGCCGCTATCCGGCCGAAGGGTCTGAGGTCGTGCCGACCGGCTATCTATGGCACCTGGCCGTGCTCATGTTTTGCGAGATCCCGCTGGCCACGGCACCGATGACGTTGTATTTGGGCCAGGCGCTGTTTGTGGAGCAGCCCAGTCGCCGCGAGCTGGCCGGTCTATTCGTTTCGCGGCTAGGCCAACTGCTCTGGTACCAGGTTGTGCTGCGCGGATGCCTGGCGTTTCTGGCCGTGTTCGGCTTTGTCGACGGGATCGGGGAGCCGCTGCTGCTGTTGATCGAAGTACCCATGTGCCTGCTCTGGCTGGGGGTCTATATTATCTGGCCGTATCAGAACGAAGTTCTGCTGCTGGAGCGCACGCCGTGGCGCGCTCGTCGCGGCCGGGTCGGCACGTGGAGCCGCACGCGAAACATGCACGCCCAAGGCGCGTCGACTCAATTTGGCCGCTGGATCGTTTCGCTCGCGATCGCCCCGCTGCTGATTCTCGCCGGTTTTACGGCCATGAATTGGATCCGTTCGACGCTCAGCTTCGATTGGCAGGCCGATGCCTGGACCTATCAACTGCTGCTGCCGTTGGCGGCCTGGATCGTGATCGGCTATTTTGCAACCGTCCGCTTCCTCAGTTATCTCGACTTGCGGATTCGGACCGAGGGCTGGGAGGTTGAACTGCTGTTGCGGGCCGAAGGCGCCCGCCTGGCGAGGCAAGTGGCATGAGCGCCGGTCCCTTCGCGCCGCTGGGCATTTACAACGGGCCCGCCTCGAGGCGTCAGCCCGGGGAGTCCGTGCGCCGATCGTTGCTGCGCATCGCGGCGCTGATGAGCCTCGTGATCCTGCCGGCCACGGCCGCCGCCGTCGTCCAGACCGATCCAAGCGTCACGTCGGGACGCGCGGCGCTGGGTAGCCACTGGTCGTATCCCTGGTACGACGAGGCGACGGATGGCATCCGCGTGCTCGATTTCGAGCCGCCGGAGGAGCCGGCCAAGGAGCGTCCACTGAAAACGTCTTTCGCGCCATCCAGCGGCTGGACCGATGGCATGGTCGTGACGATCGGCGCGATCGTGCTGGGCGCGATCGCCTTCTTGCTGGCGCGCGCGTTTCTCAAGGCCGAGCAGGCCACGGTGGTCACCCAGTCCGGCCCCAGCCGCGAGATCGATATCACGCGCATCGAGCAGCTTCCAGTTCGCATTGCCGACGGCAAGACCGACCTCCTGGCCGAGGCCCGACGCCTACACGCCGAGCAGCGCTACGGCGAAGCCATGATCTATCTCTACAGCCATCAATTGCTCGAGCTGGACCGGCTGCACGTGATTCACCTGGCCCGTGGCAAGACAAACCGGCAGTATCTCCGCGAGGCGGCCCGGGCGGCGCAGATCAAAGACGCGCTGGCCGCCAGCATCGTCGCATTCGAGGACGTGTTCTTCGGTCATCACGAGTTGTCGCGCGACCGATTCGAAACGTGCCTGGCGGGCTTCGAACAACTGGCTGCCGCGGAACAGCGAGGCAGCGCATGAAGCGCCGAGCAGCGATTGTGGTCGGGTTGGCCGTGATCGTATCCGGCTGCACGCAGGAACTGGAAACGGATTACGGCAGCCGCACGGGCCATGAGGCCACCAGCGTCAACGGCACCAGCGTGCTGGCCGATATGTTCAAGGCGGCCGGCCATTCCATCTCGGGCGCGAGTTGGGCGGGACCTAAGCTGGCCGCCGGCGCCGATACCATCGTCTGGTTCCCAAATAGCTTCGAGGTGCCCGACACCAAGGTGCGCCGCTGGTTCGAAACCTGGCTCTGCCAGGCGCCGGGCCGCACGCTGATCTACGTCGGCCGCGATTTCGATGCGGCCATTCCGTATTGGAACTTCGCGATCAAGGCCACTACCGGCGAGTCGCAAGCCGCCGCGCGCCGCGAACTGCGCGGGGCCAAAGCGGCGTTCTCTGTCGAACGCGAGCACGTGCCGGCGCGGGCCGATTGCCGCTGGTTCGTGGCGTCTCGGCGGCTGCGGCAGCGCGAAGTCCATGAGCTGTCGGGCGACAAGCACTGGCTGGCGGGCGTGGATCCCAAGGGTCTGGACATCGAACTGAACGGCCGGCTGCTGCTGGGACGCGGTGCTCGGCCGGTTTTGAGTTCGCAGAAAGACGTGCTCGTCGCGGAGAAGCAATTCTGCTCGAGCAAACTCCTGGTCGTTACCAACGGTTCATTCCTGCTGAACTTGCCGCTGGTGAACCACGAACATCGCAAACTGGCCGGCAAGCTGATCGAAGCGGTCGGTAACAAGCAGCGCGTCGCGTTTTTGGAAAGCGGCGCCTCGGGCCTCGAGATCTTCGACAAAGAGCCGGCGGCTCCCAGCCACTCGGGCCTGGCGATCCTGGTGACCGAGCCGTTTGATCTTCCCATGCTGCACCTGGCCGTGCTGGGCCTCGTGTTTTGCCTGGCCCGGTTCCCGATCTTTGGCCGGCCCCGCGAGTGGCAGTCGGACGACTTGTCGGACTTTGGCGCCCATATCACGGCGCTTGGCAAGCTGCTGGCCGCGACAAAAGATCGGGTGTTCGCCGCCGCCACGCTTGCTAATTACCAACAGGCAGTTCACGCTAGCGGTGCGCGCCGACGCCCGCTGGTCGCGCCGGCGATGGAAGCCCGACACGAGTCAATGCCCGCCGACGTTCCGATTTCCAATTTATCGCCCTCACCCGACGACGGACGCCCTTGATGACCGATCCTTTTTCCAGCCTTCCCGCCGATCCGGCCGCCGTGGAGTTGCCGGAGCCGCCGCTGGCGGATCCTGCGCCGGCCGAACCCATTGACGCGGCCGCCGAGACCGAGCCGCCGGCCGATGGCGGTCTGCCAGCCATGCAGACGCTCTTCGGCCGCGTCACGGCCGAATTGCGAAAAATCTTCGTCGGCCAGGATGAGTTGGTCTTGGGCACGCTGGTCGCGCTGTTTTCCAGCGGCCACGTGCTGATCGAGAGCGTGCCGGGCTTGGGCAAAACGCTGTTCGTGCGGGCGCTGGGCAAAATCATGGGCTGCGCATTCGGCCGCGTGCAGTTCACGGCCGACTTGATGCCCTCGGATCTGACCGGCGCGCCGATCTTCAATATGAAAACGCAGGAGTTCCATTTTCGGCCCGGCCCGGTCTTCACGCAGTTGCTGCTGGCCGACGAAATCAACCGCGCGCCGGCCAAGACGCATGCCGCGCTGCTCGAGATCATGCAGGAGCACCATGTCACGGTCGAGCGCACGACCCATCGGCTGAAGCGGCCCTTCCTGGTGCTGGCCACGCAGAATCCGATCGAGTCCGAGGGCACGTACAACCTGCCCGAGGCCCAGCTCGACCGCTTCATGTTCAAGATCCTGGTCGATTATCCGGCCGCCGAGGAAGAAGCCGACATTCTCAAGATGCACAGCCTGCAAATCGACGTCGATCGCCGGCTGGACGAGCTGCAAACCGTGACTTCGCCGGAAGAAATCGTCGCGGCGACGGAGGCCTGCGGCCGCATCCGCTTCGACGATCGGCTGTTTGCCTACGTCAACGCCCTGGTCCGCAGCACGCGCGCGTGGCCACAGTTCCATTTGGGCGCCAGCCCGCGGGCCGGCCTGGCCCTGGTGCAAGGCGCCCGCACGCTGGCCGCCTTTCATGGCCGCGACTATGCCGTGCCCGACGACGTGGTAGAGGTGGCGCTGCCGGCCTTGCGTCATCGGGTGATTCTGACGGCCGAAGCCGAAGTCGAGGGGCGCCGCGTCGACCAGCTCTTGGGCGAACTGATCCGCTCCATCGAGGTGCCCCGCCTGTGAAGCCGCTGTGGTTGGCCGCCTTGGAATTGTCGCTGGCCGCGTCGCCGCTGGTGCTCCTGGCCTGGCTGGCCCGCGTCTATCCGTATCGACCGCTGGTCTACCTGGCGCTGCTGCCGGGATTGCTCTCGCTACTGCTTTTGGGTTGGCCATCGCTGTTGCAGCCGCTGCTGGTGCTGGACGGCCTGGTGGCGCTCGTGGCCCTGGTGGACGCCGCGTCGTTGCCGCGGCATCGCGCGCTGCAACTCCAGCGGCAACTGGGACGCACGGCGTCGCTGGCGCACAGCCATCCGGTGGAGCTGATGATCGAGAACCGCTCCAGCCGGCCGCGGATGATTTGGATCCGCGATGATCTGCCGCCGGGGTTGGTCGCCGAGCCGGCCGAGTTCAGCTTGCGCATGGCCGGCCGCAGCCGTGTGGTCGTCAAGTATCATGTACACGCCCGGCGGCGCGGGGTCTTCGAGCTGCCGGCGGTCCACGTGCGGGCTCGCAGTCGCTGGGGCCTCTGGCAGCGGCTGATGGACTATCCGCTGGTGTCGGAGCTCAACGTCTATCCGGATATGAAGCAGCTTTCGGAATACTCGCTACTGGCCCGCAACAACCGCTTGAACCTGATCGGCCTGCGGCGGACGCGGCGCATCGGCCAGGACAACGAGTTCGAGCGGCTGCGCGATTACACGCCCGACGACCATTTCAAACACATCGACTGGCGGAGCACCGCTCGGCGGGTCAAGCTCACGGTCCGCGACTTCCAGGCCAACCAGAGCCAGCGGGTGATGGTGCTCGTCGATTGCGGGCGGATGATGGCCGGCGAGAGCGGCGGCCTATCGCTCTTGGATCACGCGCTCAACGCCGTGCTGATGCTCTCGTATGTCGCGCTCTCGAAGGGCGACTCCGTGGGCCTGTTGTGTTTCTCCGACGAGGTCCACAAGTTCGTGCCGCCGCGCGGCGGCCTGCGGCAGATGAACCGCCTGCTGCACGCCTCGTTCGACCGCTTTCCGCGCCTGGTCGAAAGCCGCTACGACGAGGCGTTTTTGTACCTCGGGACGCATTGCCGCAAGCGCTCGCTCGTGATTCTGGTCACGAACATCATCGACGAGGTGAACGCCAACCAGGTTCGCCGCTACCTGCGCGGAGCCGCCGGCCGGCACCTGCCGCTGGGCGTGCTGTTGCGCGACCGGCGGCTATTCGAAGCCGTGGACGGCCAGCCGGCCGACGACGAGGCGCTGTATCGCGCGGCCGCCGCCGCCGGCATTCTCAATTGGCGCCTGCAAGTGCTGCGCGACCTGGCCGCCGGCGGCGCCCTCTCGCTCGACGTCTTCCCCGACCAGCTCACCGCCCCGCTCGTAAACCGCTACCTCGAAGTCAAAGCGAGGCAGTTGCTATAAGGGCGGAGGCCGCGACTCGGAGGAGAAACGATGTTATGTCGTTACTGGCGGGAAAACACCTTCGTGAATTAGCGCTCGGCGTAGCGCGACGCGGAAATCACGATTGATAGCGAGCACCAGTACCGTGACACGGCCCGACGGCGTCAGGCCGATAAGTTCGGGACCTTGCCACTGGAAGTCTTCGTCCCAGATGTTACGCCGTGGATTATACAGAGGTGTTATCTGCTGGGTGACGTGATCAAATCCCGCAATGTTCGGTCCCTTGTGGCGATTGCAGGTGTAACAGGCTAGCGCCAAATTGTCTTCGACGGTCCGACCGGAGTGCTGAACGGCGATGATGTGGTCGATTTGAAATTGAAGCGGATCGAAGAGTTGCGGCACCTGGCAGTATTCGCAACAACCATTCGCCCGATACCAGATGAATTGCTCCAGCGCCTCTTCCATAGGCCATCAGGAATGAGCGTCGGTAGCAGATTTCAATCCAACGCGCGCCTTGGATTGCAAGATTGCGAGATAATGGCCGACGCGCTCATAGTTTTCGACTTCTTGCTCTTCATCCGGAGACAGCTTTCCCTGCTTGGCCTTGTCGGCGAGCACCTGCATGCGCTTTCGATCTTCCGGGCCGAACTGCATTGCAACGGTCGAGCGCGCAGCCTGTTCGCTAAGACCTGGATCGCTTGGGAGCACGATCCGTTCGAAGATAGCCGTTTCGCTGGTCGCGTTCAGAGACATCGAGTTTCCCTAGGAAGGTAGCTTTATTCTCCACCGTCTCGAAAGGCCCGTCAATGAACAGGACGCCTGCCGGAGGCCAGACCGCTCGCCCCAAGTTGCGAGACAGCCGAACCGGGGCGCTAACGTTCAACGGGGGCCGTGGACTTTTTCTCTTCTTTCTCCGCCGCCTGGCGGGCGGCGATCAGGCCGTCGACCTTGACGCGCCAGCCGAGGTCGCTGTGGACGAGGGTAAAGGGAAGGGTGAAGCCCTCGGGCAATAACAACATTCGGCCTTCGTTCACCTGCACGGGATGGACCGTGTATTCTTTGCCGCCCGGGCCGGTGACCTTGTCGCCGACCTTGAGCCGGCGGAACTTGAGCGCCGCCATCCGCTCTTTGACGGCCGCACGCGTTTGATCGCTGGGCGGCGGCCCGCGCCAGAGAATGTCGGAGCCCGGCGAAGGGATCGTGTACTGCTTGATGGTGGCCTCATCCCGGGTCAGCAGGGCGGCAAAAAAACGGCGCGCCACGTCCTCGGGCGAAAGTTCATCCGGCTTGGCCTCGGAGGCCTGCGACGGTTCCGCCGCGGCGTCTTCGGCGGCCGGAGAATGCCGGCCGTCGAAGAGTCCGAGTGCGACGACGATCACGAGCGCCAAGCAGCGTGCCTTTGTAGGGCGACTCATTTTTGCGCCGCCTTTTCAACGCTCAACATGAGGCCGTGGACGGCACCAATGATCTGATCCTCGATGCTGGTTGCGAAGTGCGTCGGCCGATCGTAGTAATACATCGAGCTGTCGACTTCGTAGCCGCCTTCGCCGAGCACGCGCTTCGAGGCGATGTAACACGGGTCATCGTTGGCATAAGCGGTGACCCACAACCGGCCCCCGCCGGGTTCGCGCTTGAGCCGCAGATCATAATCAACGACCACTTCGCCGGCGAGAAACACCATCGCCAGTTGGTCGCCGAAAGCCCACATGCCGATCGTATAGGGCAAACGCGTCGGCAGCTTCTCGCCGCGCTCGAGCCGCGCGAGTTGGGCCTTCGCGTGCCAGGCGATCGGTCCCTTCTGCTTAGCCCGGGCTTCGTATTCCTCGCGCGTGGGCAATGTGTCGAACGGCAATTCGATCTGCGTGCGCCGCGCCAGCAGCGGCTTGCCCAGCGGCCTCCAGCCGCTTAGCTCGCGCTTGCGCACCGTCACGCCGCCCGCTCGTACCGCGTCGGGCAGCAAGGGCAGCGCCAGACTCACCCTGTTCTGCACGAGCACCCGGGCGAAGTCCATGTACGTGCGCGGACTAAACGTGACAGTGAGCGTGTACGAGCCGTCGGCTGCCGTCTGCGACTTCATGTCGACCATGCCTTCGACCCCTTTGACTTGCTGTTCGATCGGCGCCGCGACCGTCTCGGCGACGGTCGCCGCGTTTGCCCCGGGATACACGCAATGCACCTTAACAGTCGGAGGCCCAGCGGGCTCGGCCTCCAGCAGCCGCTCGACTTCGCGGGCGATCGTTTGGCCGTGCAGCCGGGCATAGACCAGTTCATCGCGGGGCTGCGGATTCGCATCGGCGCCGCAGCCGATCGAAATCATGGCGATCGCGCCGGGATGTTCGCGCTCAATGATTTCCTGGGCGAATCCGGCCCAGTCGCCGCAGACGCGGTTGAACAGGCCGCCCAGCGTCGTGCAGTGGCAAGCGTAGTTGGCCACGATGCCGCGCAGCTTGCCGTCGGCAGCAGTGACCCGCAAGACGGGCAGCGCGTGATCGACCGGTCCGGCCGGCCAGGGCGTGCTGCCGAACCGGACGATGCCGTCGCGGAGCATGCGGCGATTCATGGCAAAATCCGCGCTGCCCTGCGACCAACTCAGCCGGCCGGGCGTTCGATCGGCCAGAGCCGCCAGGGCCACTTGCTCGAGCTTATCAGTCAGATCGCGGCCGTATTGCTCCATGTGCGCCTTCTGCTCGGGAGTCACGTGTTCGAAAATCGTGGGAGCCACATTCGCCAGCCCCGGGGCACAGTGCGTGTGCGAGGCACAAATAACAACCCGCTCAGGTTCGATGCCGTGCTTTGATTTCAGCCGGGCGGCCACTTCGTCGGTCATGCTCTGGGGAATGCCCAAGCTGTCGACCGTGATCAACACAGCCGCGCCTTGGCCATCTGCATCGATGGCCAGCGCCTTGGCCCAGATGTGCTGTTCGACGCCGGCGAATTCTTCTTTGCGATTGCTATAGCCGGTCATTCGGACCGGATAACCGGGCGTGACATCGACGCGTGCCATGCCCAGCGGCCGCAATCCGTCGTCAGCCCGGCCGATGGCCGGTATGAGCAGTTCCGACAAAAGCAGGCCCGCGGCCAGCAAGCTTCGAGCGACACGCATGGATTGGATCTCCGCCAAGGAACAGGTGGGAGCGAAAGAGGCTGGTCGATTGCCGGGCAAGCTTCGCCGATCAGGGTTGGTTTTTCGCATGCGCCGACTGTAGCGCGGCCGTAAACCTCCAGCGGCAGCGTCAAGTCTAACGTCCCCCATCGCCACAAGCCACTGAACCAACCCCCTGGGCCAATTTGCTTGACGATTGCTCGCGGCGCTTACAATATGCAGGTGCCCCGCATGTGTGCCTTCCGTTGATTCCCCGCCCTAGGACCTGCCTGTATGCCGAGGATCGTTGCCTCGCTGGCAATCGCCAGCTTGTTGTGCTACGCGGTGTCGGATGGCACCGCCGACTGCGCCATCGCCGCCGTGCCCGACGCAAAAGCCGCGCAGCCGGCGGCCGCGGCCCCAAAGCCGCCAGCCGGCAACGCTGCGCCGGCTGCCGAAAAGGCCCCGCCGCCAGCGGGGCATTCGCTGCACGGCGAGGCTTTTGATCAGGGACCGCGTCAAGCCGCATATCTGATGGGCGGCACGGGCAACGTGTCGTTTGCCATCAGCAGCCGCGTGCCCAAGGTGCAGGAGTTCTTCAACCAGGGCGTCGGGCAGTTGCACGGCTTTTGGTACTTCGAAGCGGAACGCTCGTTCCGCCAGGCCTCGGCACTCGATCCGGCCAGCCCGATGCCGTACTGGGGCATGGCCATGGCCAACGTGAACAACGCCAAGCGGGCCCGCGGGTTCATTGCCGAGGCGGTCAAGCGCAAAGCCGCGGCCAACCCGCGCGAGCGCTTGTGGATCCAAGCGCTCGACGAGTATTACCATGCCCCCAAAGGCCAGGAAGCCGATGAGAAGGCGCGGCGGCAATACGTGCGGCGACTGGAAAATATCGTGCAGGAATATAACGATCTCGAGGCCAAGGCTTTTCTGATCGGCAAGATCTGGGAGAACTCGAGCCACGGCATTCCCATCGGTAGCCACGAGGCGGTCGACGCGCTGATTCGCGAGGTGCTGGCGGCCAATCCCCAGCATCCGGTGCATCATTACCGGATCCATCTTTGGGACAACGAGAAGCCGGCCCGGGCGCTGGAGTCGGCTGCCAAGTGCGGGCCTGCGGCCCCGGCCATTGCCCACATGTGGCACATGCCGGGCCACACGTATTCGAAGCTGACGCGCTATGCCGACGCCGCGTGGCAGCAGGAGGCCTCGTCGCGGGTCGACCATGCGTACATGATGCACGACTTCGTATTGCCGGATCAGATCCACAACTATGCGCACAACGAAGAGTGGCTGATC
>DATCFX010000865.1:0-1509 GCA_036509275.1 Pirellulales bacterium
GTCGGTTCGGACCAGGGCATACGTCAGACCCAGCAAGGCCACGACGGCCGCCGGCACCAACCACCGCCGCGGATACGCAAGCACCAGACGCACCAGATCGAGCGGGCAGGAGAGCGAGACGGACAGCGGGGCCATGCGGACGTTTCCTGGGTGATGAGCGAGATGCAAAATCGATGGGTTCTGCCTGGCAATCGAAAGCAAAGCGGGTGCCGCGGGTGGCGGCAACGGCGGCGGCGGGGGCGGCCCTGTGCCCCAACATGCAGCGCCTCATGCACTTGCGTCGATCCTGAATGGCTGCGCGGCTGGCCGCGGCTGTCTGGCGCGCCCGGCCCGCGTGGCCCAAACGCCACGTGCCACGTTGCCGTTGTACCACATCACCGCCGCGCCGGCCACATTTTGTCTATATCATTGGTGCAAAATCGATTTGCATTAGCCGGAGACTGAGTGAGAGTTGAGAATGATTGTCGAGCGCGTTACCAGCAGCGGCCGGCTTGCCGAGCTTGCACCGGATTGGAACCGGTTGAGCCGCGGCGTGCCGTTTCGTAGTTGGGAGTGGCTGGCCACCTGGTGGTTGCACTACGGCGGAGAATCCGATTCGCGCCGCCAGCAGGCCAAACTCTATACCCTGGTGGTATACGAACACGGCGAGCTGATCGCGGTGGCCCCCTGGTTCGTGCAAGCCTTTCCGCTGCACGGGCGGGTCGTGCAGTTTCTCGGCTCGGGCCAGGTCTGCACGGATTATCAGACCGTGCTCTGCAAGCCCGGCTGGGAACAGCGCGTGGCAGCCGAACTGGCCGACTGGCTCGGCGCCCGGGCCGGACAAGCACACGCCGACGGCTGGGACCAGTTGGAGCTAGGCGGTATCGACGCGGGCAACGTGATGATGCGCCATCTGACCGAAGGCCTCTCGCAGCGCGGGGCGCTGGCCCACTGCCGGGCGGGTCAGCCATGCTGGCGCGTCGATTTGCCAGGCAGTTGGGAAGAGTACGCGGCCACGCTCAGCAAGAGCCACCGCAAAGAGCTCCGCGGTTGCCGCCGCCGCTATTTCGATACAGGACGCGCCACGCTGCACACCGTCGACAACGCCGCCGAGCTCGCGTCGAAGATGGCCCTGCTGATCGACCTGCACCAGCGGCGACGCCGCAGCCTGGGCGACCCGGGCTGCTTCGCCTCGCCACGCTTCACCGCGTTCCACCAGGACGTCGCTGCCCGGCTGCTGGCCGGCGGACAATTGCGGCTGCACTGGCTGGAACTGGATGGCAACCCGGTGGCCGCCGAGTATCATCTGTATGGCGCTGAGGGCATGATCTACGCGTATCAGTCGGGCATCGAGGTCGGGGCGCTGTCGCACGGGCCGGGCCGGCTGGCCACGCTGGCGATCTTGCGCGCGGCGATCGCCGACGGCTTTCGCGGCTTCGACTTGTTGCGGGGCGATGAACCCTACAAGGCGCATTGGCGGGCGCGGCCGCGGCCGATGGTCGAAATCCGCGTGTTTCCCGGCAAACCGGC
>DATCFX010000866.1:0-4248 GCA_036509275.1 Pirellulales bacterium
GCCCGGCGCGGCCCTGGATGTTGTCCAGTCCACCGCTGGCGCCGGGCAAATCATTCTGGACGAAGGCGGCAGTGGCAATACGGCCCTCAACGGCAATGGCGGCACCGTCACGCTCACGGCCGGCACCGGCGGCATCCAAGCGAGCCTTTTGAGTGCCGGCCTGCCCTTGGCGACCGCCGGATTTAGTGCCTCGGGCTCGCTGCAACTTTCGCTCGGCTTCGCCCCGACGGCCGGCATGCAACTCACGATCGTGAGCAACACGGCTGCGGTGGGCGATGCGATCGCTGGCACGTTCAGCAATCTGCCGCAAGGCGGAATCTATACGGCCAGTTACCTCGGCACGGCGTACACTTTCCGGGCCAGCTATGATGGCGGCGACGGCAACGACCTGGTCTTGACCGAAATCCAATCGTCCGGGGCTGCCGTCATTGGCGCGTTTGTTAGCGGCACGGCCTGGAACGCCTCGTATCTGAGCATGCTCGACGCGGCCAGCTTGGGCAGTTCGGCCGCGGCCGATCAGGGATTTGAGCTAGCCAGCGGCGCCAATCAACTGACGACGATGCTGCCTTGGACCAACGTCGATCAGATTTCTATTGCCTTCAGTGAGCCGGTGAGTGTCTCGCAAGGCAGCTTGACGCTCTACAATTCGACCAATACGGCGGTTCCCATCTCGGGCTTCAGCTACAACAGCACGGCCAATATCGCCACCTGGCAGTTCGCCACGCCGCTGGCCGCCAGCAAGTACGTGATGAACCTGGCCGCCAACTCGGCTACCGATTCAAACGGCCAGGAACTGGACGGCGCGTGGACCACCAGCGTCAGCACGTTTGCGGCCGGCTCGGGCAATGGCACGCCCGGCGGCGATTTCAACTTCTACTTCGACGTGTTGCCCGGCGACGCCAATAACAGCGGCTCGGTCACCAATGGCGACGTGCTGCTCACCAAGCTGCAAGTCGGCGCGGTGAGCAATTCGAGCAACTATCAGCTCGACGTCAACGCGTCGGGCAGTATCACCAACGGCGACGTGTTGCTCGAGAAGCTGCAAGTCGGCAGCAATATCAACAGTTTTGCCGCTCCGCAATTGCCGCCGCAATCTGAGCCCGACGCATCGCCGGACGAAGTGCTGGCCGATTCGTCGACGCCGGCAGTGGCAGCCAGCGACGACCAGGCCGAGAGTTCCATAGCCGTGGCCTCGCCGGCTGCTGGAGCGGTGATTCCCACGCTCGCGGCGGCTCAAGCTCCGGCTACCGCCTCGGTGGTCGAAACTCCGTCGGCACTGGTCATTCAGCCGGCGTCGGCAGACACGGTGTCGACGACGACTATGATAGCGCCCGATTCGCTGCTGCCGCCGACGACCACGTCCGCGCTGGTCTTGCCGCTGGCTACGAATGTGGCGCCGGAGGCGCCCTTGAGTTTACCGGCCGAGCCCTCGCCGGCCGCATCCCCTGTCGGGCAGCTCCCGTCCGCTGTCCGATCGACCGGGCCGACCGCTCCAGCACCAGCAGCCGACGACGCCTCGAATTTGGTGTTCAGCAGCTTGGATCAGACGCTGTCGCGCGTGACGCGGGTGCCCGTGGCCGACGTTGCCGGCAATGCCGCACCAACCTCACGACCGGTCGCGGTCGCGGCGAGTAGCTGGCATGCGGCGAGTCTGCTCGCAGTGGATGAAGTTTTTTCCACGCACTCCGACGTTTTCACGGACGAATTCTCAGCGCTGGGTTTTGACGGCGCGGCTCCGGCCGCTGCCATGGCGGCGCAGGCCATCTGGGGCAGCCGAAACTAATCATGGGGCGGCCGGGATCGCGGGCGCTGCGGCTTCGGCCGCAGTCTGGATCATCGAAACCCTTGAGTTCGATCCTAAAGGATCAGCTTCCCTTGATCGAACGCCCACCAGCCCCGATACTACCGCTGCGGCCCAGGAGGGTCGTGACTTCCCCTGCCTGCGCGTGCCCACCGCGGAGACCTGCCGATGTTCTCGATCTTTGGCCCGGGTCAGCGTTTGTGTGACGGGTTGTCGCGGCGCGAGTTGTTGCGCGTCGGCGGCATCGGCCTGGGCGGACTCACTTTGCCGCGGTTGCTCCAGCATCGGGCGGAAGCAGCCGAGGGCCAGCCGCGCGTCCGAGCCCGCTCGGTGATCCTGTTGTTCAATGGCGGCGGCATTCCGCATCTCGAGACGTGGGACCCCAAGCCCGACGCCCCGCGCGAGGTGCGCGGCGAGTTTTCCGCGATTGCCAGCCGCACGCCAGGCCTGCTGGTGGGCGAGCTCATGCCCAAGACGGCCAGCCTGACCGACAAAATTGCGGTGATTCGCACGATGGTCACCGGCGACAATTCGCATTCGACCAGCGGCTACCAGATGCTCACCGGCGTGCCGCACATTCCTCTCAGCCGCGAGAACTCGCTGCCGGGCAAGCCGAACGACAGCCCGTCGCTGAATGCCCTGGTCAAGGTGCTGCGGCCGACGCGCGGCGGCTTGCCGGCTTCGATCGTGCTGCCCCGCCGCCTGGCGAACTTCGACGGCCTGTATCCCTGGCCGGGCACGGATGCGGGCGTGCTGGGCCGCAAGTTTGATCCCTGGCTGATGGAGTGTGACCCCTCGGCGGCGAATTTCGCGGCACCAGGGTGCGCCCTGCCGGCCGACTTGTCGCCACCGCGATTCGGTAGCCGCCTCTCGCTGCTGGAGCAGTTGGACCGTCAGTTGGGCGACGCCGCCGAGCGGGCCGAGGTCGCCCAGTACGATATCTACAAACAGCAATCGCTCGACTTGATTTCAGGCGGCAAAGCGCGGGCCGCCTTCGACATCGGCCGCGAACCCAGCCGGGTCCGCGATCGGTATGGCCGCACGCGGCACGGACAGTGCGTGTTGTTGGCGCGGCGGCTGATCGAAGCGGGCGCATCGCTGGTGCAAGTCAATTGGGCCTCGCCCGATAAGAGTCTCCCCAATCGAGGCGGTTGGGACACGCACCTGAAACACAACGCGAGTCTCAAGGGCTGGCTGATGCCGATGATGGATCAGACCTACTCGGCCTTGATCGAAGATCTGGACCAGCGCGGGTTGCTCGACGAAACGTTGGTGTGCTGGGTGGCCGAGTTTGGCCACACGCCCAAATTCAACGCCCGCGCCGGCCGCGATCATTGGGGACGCGTGTTCTCGATTGCGCTAGCCGGCGGCGGAATTCGCGGCGGCACGGTGCATGGCGCCACCGATCAGCACGGTGCCGATCCGATCGACGGCGCCGTCCATCCCTGCGACTATCTGGCTACCGTGCTCCATCTGCTCGGTTTCCGCCCCGACACGCAGGTCCACGACCTGGAGGGACGTCCTCACCCGATCTCCCGCGGCCGAGTGATCGAGCCCGTGCTCGCATGAATGCCGCCGCCGGACCGTGTCGCCGCTACCGTGCAACGCGCGGTTCGCACGCCCACAAGAGTTCCTAAATCAATTCCAGCAGGGGCAGCAGGGGCAGCAGGGGCAGCAAAACGGGGCAGTTCGATTCGCAAATATCAGTGATGTTCCGTTTTCGTTCCCCTGCCTGTCTTATGGGTTTGTCGTTGGGCAGAATCCTCCCGGCGGTGAGAGGCCTTCTGCTCGTTGCATGGGGTCGCCACGGCAAGCCTAGTTAACGGCCTTTATCTTATGGCGCGGTCGCTCTGCCGCGGGCGAATAAGCAAGCGATGGTGGCATCTACTTGCTAGGTAAGGGTTTTCGTCGAACGAACCCTTCGTAATTCCTGATCTACGGCGGCAGATTCTTCGTTCGGCGCTGCCCGTATATACCACGCGGCACTGGGTTTGCCTTAAGCAAGGTCATCAAGGGAGTTTTCACGCAGTTGCACGGCAACTGTTTCCCCAGATACGGGTCGAACCAAACGACCCGATTCTTCAGTTTTTAGAAGAAGGAGACTGACCATGCGTAGGCTTAAACTAATCGCCCAGCGCTTTGGCTGGGCACGTGGCCTGGCCTCATTGACGCTTGTGGCATCGGCGTTCATGGGCACCAATGCGAAGGCCGAGACAAACGAGAATGTTCGCGGCACCGTCCGCAGTCTCACGACCGCACCCAAAGGTGAGATCGATGGCGCGTTGCTCGACAACGGCACCATCTTGCACTGGCCGCCCCATTTGGAAGAGAGCTTCAAAGCGATCGCGATCGTGGGCGAGCGCGTGGAAGCGACAGGCCGAACGGAAACCGCCCCGCGCGGCGAGGTCCATTTCGAAGTCCGACGACTAACGAATCTGCGTAGCAAC